>JAYVOP010000208.1:0-20646 GCA_043757865.1 Verrucomicrobiales bacterium
GTAAATCTGGATGCGCCCCCTTCCCTTTACCGGAATGATGGTCAGACCGGCCAGGCCGTGGTCTTCCGCTTTGCGGGCCGGACGGGGAACACCGCGGCCTATGGCACTCGCGTGGTAATCAAGACGGCGGCGGGCAGTCAGATGCGGACGCTCTTTCCGCAGAGCGGCTACCATTCGTTAAATGAAGCCCTGCTGCACTTCGGCGTGGGTGCGGAAACGCAGATTTCCTCTGCCGTAGTGACGTGGCCGGATGGCCAGACGGAAACGCTGACCAATTTACCGTCCGGTCAGAGTTACACGCTCAAACAACCGGCCGCCGTTCAGAAAAAAATGGAGCCGCCGCCAGTCAAGCCGACGTTCTTCGTGGAAGCGAAAGATTTCCCGCCGATCCGTCACCAAGAGAAACCTTACGATGACTACAAAGATCAACTGCTGCTGCCCCACTCACTGTCTAAGCTGGGGCCAGCCATGGCGTGGGCGGATGTGAATGGGGATGGCATCCCGGATCTCTACGTGGGTGGTGGCGCGGATCAGCCCGGTGAACTCCGCCTGGCCGATGGTAAAGGCGGATTTAAAACGCAATGGGTGGAAGCCTTCATTGAGGACCGGGCGCACGAGGATATGGGAGCGGTCTTCTTCGATGCAGATGGGGATGGCGACGTGGATTTATTTGTGGCCAGCGGATCGTATCAATTCAAACGGGGCGACGAGTTGCTGCGGGATCGGCTTTACCTCAATGATGGCAAGGGAAATTTCACCAAAGCGCTCCAGGGGGCCATTCCGGACGTCTTCGAAGCCAGCGGCCCCGTGGCGGCAGCGGACTTTGATCACGACGGGGACATTGATCTCTATGTAGGATCGCGCGTGCTGCCGGGGTCGTATCCAGAGGCTCCGGTGAGCCGATTATTGCGCAATGATAGTAAGCCAGGGTTGGTGAAATTTACCGATGTCACGGAAGCCGTCGGAGGCGCAGATTTGCGGACCTCCGGCATGGTGAGCGGGGCGGTGTGGAGCGATGTCAATGCCGATGGCTGGCCGGACTTGCTGCTAGCTCACGAGTGGGGGCTGGTGCGTTTGTTTATGAATACCAAGGGCAAGCTAGCCGAGCGCAAAGATGCCGCCGATGACCTCGCGAAGAACTCGGGATGGTGGCTCAGCGTGGACACCGCAGATCTGGATGGCGATGGCGATCTAGATATCGTAGCGGGAAATTTTGGTTATAACACCAAGTATAAAGAGGCCACCGAGCTGAAACCGAAGATGCTCTATTATGCGGATTTCGATCAGTCTGGCCGCAAGAACATCGTGGAGGTGAAATGGGAGGGCGATACGTTGTATCCCGAGCGCGGTCGGGGTTGCTCCAGCACGGACATGCCGGGGCTGAAGAAACTGTTTCCTACGTTCGAGACCTTCGCTAAGGCCACGTTAACCGACGTTTATGGCGACAAACTCAAGCAGGCCGAGAAATTCACCGCGAACACGCTCGGCACCGGGATCTTCTGGAACGAGGGCAACGATGCTCACGGGAATCCCAAGTTCCGTTACGAGGCATTGGACCGCATTGCGCAGGTGGCTCCCAGCTTTGGGATCGCGATCACGGATTTCAACGCGGATGGGTTGCCCGATTTATTTCTCGCCCAAAATTTCCACAGCGCCCAGATCGAGACCGGGCACTACGATGGCGGGCTGAGCCAACTGCTGCTAAACCGTGGCCAGGGGCATCTGACCCCCATTTCTGCTGGTGAAAGCGGCATTGCGATTCCGGGAGATGCCAAGGCGGCCACCGTGTGTGATCTGGATGGCGACTCCAGGCCAGACGTGCTCGTATCGCAGAATTCCGGAGCCGTGGTGCCGCTGCTCAATCGCTTTGAAGGGAAGGTGCTCCAAGTAAAACTCCCCGCCGCCAAAGCCCCGGGAGCCACCGTGGTGCTCGAACGCGCGGGCACCGCCCAGCAAATCGCAGAATACCACGCGGGCGGTGGCTATCTCTCGCAAAGCCCATCCGTTCTTACATTCGGTCTCGGCACCGGACCCTTTAGCGGGAAAATCATCGTCACCTGGCCGGACGGCAAAAAATCCGAGCAACCCTTCACTACCGCTGGTTCCATAGTTCTCCCATGAAAATTTCCTGCATCCTCGCTCTCGTCTGGCTCAGTGCCTGCCTCAGTTGGTCCCAAGCAAAGCTGGAGGAAGGTAAGGCCGCAACGCCAAGTCCTAAGTATTCTGAGGTGGCTCAGAAGGTGCTGGATGCCAATCAAAAGAACGAAATGGAGACCGCCTATAAACTGGCATTGAAAGGAGCGGAGCAGGGTGATCTGGATTGCCAAATGCTGCTGGGGCGGATGCAGGAGAACGGCTGGGGCACCAAAGCGGATCCTGCCAAGGCGCTGGCTAGTTATGCCGCCGCGGCAGCCAAAGATCAGGTGGAAGCCAAGGCGAACTGGGCGCGCTGTTTAGAACTTGGGATTGGGGGCAAAGCCGAGCCCGCCAAAGCGGATTTCCTGAACCAACAGGGAGCGGAAGCGGGATTTCCCCTCTGTCAAAGCCGCTTGGGCGTCTTGGAGATGGACGGCATCCGTCGTCCGGTGGATGAGAAGGCCGCCAAAGCGTGGTTTGAAAAAGCCGCTGCCCAAGGCGATGGCGTGGCGCATTTTAGGCTCAGTAAATTTTATCAATACGGCCTAGCAGGCACCGAGAAGCATATCGGCAAAGCCCTAGAACACGCCCTCAAAGGAGCCAATGCGGGGAACTTGGATAGCGCCAACCTCGTCGGGCTGTTTTACCAATTCGGCTTCGGCCTGAATCAAGATAAAATTGCCGCAGCGGGATGGTTCAATTTTGCGGCGCAATATGATCACCCCGCCGGAATTTCAAACTACGGCCAGTGCTATGAGGTCGGTCAAGGCGTGAAGCCGGACATAAAAATAGCCGTGCAATATTACGCCCAAGCTGCCAAACTGAACGATCCCAGCGGCTGCCTCTATTTGGCCCGTTGCTACATGGACGGCAGAGGCACGGATAAGAATTTGAGCTTCGCCTACATAAATTTCGCCCGCGCGGTAAACTTGGGCTTAAAAGAAGCGGAAACCCTGCGGGACGAAGCCAAAGCAAAATTGACACCCGCCGAACTCAAAGCAGCGGAGTCAACCCTCAAACAAATAACTCCGTAGCCGGACCTTAGGCGTCCCGCAGTCGTCTCGACCGCAGTGACCGATTAACCTTAGAAGCGGAAGTTGAGTAGAGCGCCGTAGGCGACATGCTCAAGTAGTGGCGAGCTGAGGCCGCCACCTGCCGCAGAGTTCCCCAAAGCGGGGCCTTCACGTATCCGTGTGTCAGAATCGTAATTTATCGTGCCAATCAGCCGATTTTTATTGCCAAACGTGTCATGACCGTGTAAAACGATCGATAATACCGAATTTAATCTCCATCTCATCCAAGATCCATCCCTTATGAAAGAATCCTTAATCCTCAAATCTGCGTTCGCCTTTGTTCCTTTGCTGTTCATGTCAGGTGCCTTGGCGGTAGATTTCACCTCGCCCGGCGGAGACGCTACGGCCGTGGCTAGTTGGAGCCCAGACGCGTCTGGATTCATCGTGCCAGGAACTTCCATCACGCCCGCAGCGGGAAATCGTCTCCTTTACAATCCAGTAGCGAATGACGGGACCGCCCAGTTGGGCGGAGCAGGCAGCATTAATATCAATGCAGGAGCAGAGTTGAGTACCGGCGGAACCGTTGCTAATAATGACAACCGCTTCATTGCTGCGCACATCAATTTGGCCGGCACCGGCACTGATGGGCTTGGGGCTTTCAAGAACCAAGGGAACAGTTGGGTGAGAATTGCCGATGTCGCGGTAACCGCCAATGCCACGATTAATGTGGCAAGCGGCGGCTGGAGGCATCAGGACGGTGCCAACATCATGAGCCTGAATGGCAACGCTCTGACGTTCACTGGCAATAACGGCGTGTGGTTTGTGAATACTGCGTTCCCCACTGGCGGCATCATTAATGCTGCTACAGGGAATGGCGATTTCAATTTTGAAGGCAACGCGATTCTCCCAGCCAATGTAACCCTGAATCTTTCAAATAACACCAAGAATAGTTCTTGGGATGGCAATGGTAAAACCATGTTGGGAAATATCAACGTGATCGACAATGGAGCCATCGAAACTCGTCAAAATGACGCCGGTAAGACCTACGCGGGGACCATTACGATCGGAACTACGGCCGCTCATACCCTTACCGTCAGCGTCCTGACCGAAAACGGCACCACGGACAACCACATGATCATTACTGGCCAAATCACAGGTCCGGGTCAGCTCATTCGGAGCGGGGTCGCGGGGCAGGATGCTACTTTCACCAATCCTACTAACAACTACTCTGGTGGAACCACCGTCAATAGTGGCAGACTGACGCAAGGAGCCGCTGGTGCCATTCCAGCTGGACCGATCAACATGAATGGCGGAGAATTGGCCCTCGGTGGATTTAACGGTTCCATGACTTCTGGTGTCCTCAAAGGTGGCGTTGTCAGCGGTGCTGGCAGCACCCTCAATCTTAGTGGTCCGGGAGTCAAAGAAATCCAAACGGGTGCCAGCGTTACTACCTCCGGCGGAGTTGCTCTCGATGGCGGCACTCTCAAGGTGGATTACCGCACCGCCAACAACACCTTGAGTAATGTCGTGGTCAATAACACCCTTCTGGTGACTGGCAACGCCACGCTGCAACCTTATCAAGACGCCGTCATTGCTGCTACTGCTGGGCTTTTGAAATACAATAAAAATGGCGACGGTGGCAACCACGTGGGAGACTTCAATGCGGTGGCAGGCGATCCATCTGCCACTGCTGGCGCTACTTTCCGAGGAGTTGATACCGGAATCACCGGCATCAACAATAGTGGACCTAAAGAATTCGGCGACTTTAATCGCTACATTTACACTGGCCGAATCGTCAACACCACGAATGCTAACATCGATGTTTCCTTCGGAGAAAACTACGACGATGAAATTCGCGTCAAAGTGGATAGCAATACTTCGGTATTGAATAGCAACAACTGGAATGACGTAACCCAATCCGCTGTCGTCACGCTGACTCCAGGAGCCCACAACGTTGAGTTCATGTCCTACGACGGCCAAGGCGGCGCAGGTCCACATAATGGTTGGGAAGGTAAAGGGATCGGCATTATTTTAGGTGCCGCACCTGTGTTGGCGGCAAACAGCTCCGCCGGATACAGCGCCATCGGGTTGTCCACCTTGCCCGCAGGATTGACCCTCGACACAGGCGCTACGATTGACAACCGCGTGGACCGCACCGAAAACAAGATCATTGAGATCAACGCTGGCGTAATCTTGACGGTGGACACCACCCTGATGCAGGGTAAGAAATACACCCTGGCAGGCGAAATCGCAGGCGATGGTGGCCTATCCAAAACTGGCACTGGGGTGCTCGCAATTAGTAGTGGAAATAGCTACGCTGGTCCTACCAAAGTGCTTCAAGGCACGCTCCGTTTGGAAGATGCAGGCGCGTTAGGATCCTCACCCACGGTTGATATCGCAGGTGGAGCTTTCCTAGACAGCACCGCTCTGGCAGGGGGGTTAATTCTTAATGGTAAAACGATGACGGGCATCGGCACCCATCAGGGCATGCTGGTAATGGGCACCGGGGTGCTTGCTCCAGGGAATTCCCTGGGAACCCTCACCATTAGCGGTAATCTGACAGCTTCAGCTTCCTCAGTCTTTAACATGGAGATTGGTGCCACGGGGGCCAATGACCTTGTGGTGGTGACCGGAACCTCCGGGACCTTCACCGAAGGAGGTTCCACCCTCAATGTGACCTCCCTCACCGGAACTGGCTCCTACGTTCCTGGGAACTCTTGGGATCTCTTCAATGCTACGACTAGTCTCGGAACCTTTGGGACACTCAATCTACCTGCCCTCTCCGGCGGTTATATTTGGAACACGAGTCTGCTCAACTCCCAAGGGATCATTTCGGTGGCGGTTCCTGAGGCCAGCAGCAGCCTGTTGATAGCCCTGGGCGCTGGCTTCATCTTCCGCCGCCGCCGCAGCGCGTAAGCTGAACCATAGCGGTTAAATTCAAAAATCCCGGTCGTCATCGACCGGGATTTTTTGTGTCAAAATGTGGATCAGTCCGCTGAACTGATTCTAACTCTACGCTGTCATTTGCGGTTGGGACTCGGATTACAGATGTCGGAGGTATCACCGCAATTAGCAGGGGCTAAGGAATAGCATTTAGCATCTCCCGATTCAGTATTTTTCAAAGGGCCGGAGGCCCGCGTGAATTTAGCCGGGGGTGAGTGCCAACGCCCCCCCCGGCTACCTTCCCTCGAGCCTCCGGCTCTGTATCCAGATGAATACGGTAGATTCTAAAACCCAGATCTAACCCGGGGTGTCGCTGCACTCAACCCCCGGCTAATTGCTAGGATGCCGCTGGCATCCTCATTGTGCTTCGCCAAAACAGGCTGGAAGCTCGCTCTCCAGCACAGCGGAGATGGCTATACTCCGGCTAACCGTCGTTTTACTTTGGAGCATCACTCTTGGGGGGCGGGGCCATGAGCGCCTCAGCCTCCTTGATTTGGGCGGGCGTGAGTTGCTCTTTTACAGCGCGCCTCCGGCCCACGGCTTCATCCATGCCACCATCTGCCGCTAGGCGATAGTTTATATAAGCATAGACCAGATTCTTCTCTATCCCACGTCCCTCCTCTTGCAGACCGGCCAACAGGAATTGACCAGCCGGGGCATTTAACTTAGCCGCACTAGCATACCAAGCGGCGGCTTTACCGAGATTCGGAGGCACGCCTTGGCCTTTTTCGTAGGCTTGGCCCAGACGGATCATCCCCTCACTGGACCCACCCTCAGCGGCTACGAGAAACCACCCTAGCGCGGCCACATTATCCGTCCGAATGCCGCGGCCTTGCAGGTAACGCTGGCCCATGTCCATGATAGCGGAGAGGAGCCCCGCTTGGGCGGCCTTGAAGGAATTCTCCATGCCCTTGGTGGGATCTTTGCTCGCTCCTCCCAGGCCCTGATCCAGAAATTTAGCCATCGCTAGCAGCGCGTTCGGTTGATTTTGGGCGGCGGCTTTCTCATACCAGCCCATGGCCTCTGTGAAATATTTCTCCCGCTCACTGGCAGCATCCGCTTTGCGTCCGGCCTGTTCTGCGGCCACGCCCAGCGCGTGCTGGGCATCCGCTTGGCCCTCCGTGGCGGCGGCGTTGATGAGAAATTGTGCCCGGTCCTCGTCCTTCGGCACGCCTTGCGCCCCGGCTTGATAGACCTGCGCTTGGCGGAATTTCCCCAGGATAGTTCCTTTCTCTGCCGCTATCTCGAACCATTTCAGTGCTTCCCCTGCAGAGGCTTTCATGCCTCTCCCAGCTAGGCACATTTCCCCATAGTTGATGGCCGCCACCCCATCCCCTTTTTCGGCTGCGGCTTTCAAGATGTCAGCGGCTTTGGCTACATCTCCGGTAGCTGCCGCCGCCTTGGCTTCATCCAGCACGGTGGGTTTGGGGGCGGCTGCGGGCGGCTCCGACTTCGGCACACTAAGCCCCGACAAAGGAGTATCCGCCACAGCCGGTAGTGTCATCAAGGCGAGGAAGTGAGCCGTGAGCCCGTGTTTGTTAAAGGGGTATTTCATAATTTCAAAGTGAGAGTAGGCTTGGCACCGTCCCATTGGGTAATAGAAGTATGGCCTGCCACGGTAAACGTAATCACGCCAGGAGTGTTGTCCCCGGCAGTGCCCAGACCGAACCACGCGGTGCTATCATTCTGACTCCAGTAGCCGGAACCAGCGCTCAGGGCGTAGGTCTGGAGCGGGTGTCCCTTGCGGCTCAGGGTCACGGTTCCGCTGGTGCCCGCAGGCACTCGCACGCGGAGCCACTGGCTTTTGCTGGTGTTAGTAAATGCTTGCAGAGGATGATCGTTTTGCGTTCCCAGTAAATCTGGGGTGCCATTGCCATCCAAGTCCAGCACCACCGCTGCCCGATTATCCTGCGCGACGACCAATCCACTGCGCGCTGGCTCCACAGGCAAAAAACCGCTCTTGCCATCGCCTGTTAGGAATTGCCCCAGACCGCCATCGAACGGCCCCGTCTCGATCTGCGGGCCACGGATGAAATTTTGATTGAGGAATAAATCGATATTCCCATCGCCCGTGAGATCGCACGCCACTAGGCCTAACACGGGGGACACTTGCGCGATGCGAGGCAGTGGCTGGAAGGTGAATTTCCCTCCTTTGTTAATGAAGACGCCGCTTTGAAATTCAGTGGCGGAGAGTTTCGTGGATGCAGACAATTTCTCGGGTGAATAAATGTCATCCAAACTCGCCTTGGCGAACGTCTTAAAGGTTCCGAATTTCTCCGCAATAAACGGCATCGCGCGTGAGGAGCAACTGCGTCCACGTTCAGGATACAGTTGATCGCCCTCGCGTTTCACTTCCACGAATTGCGCCCCCTTACCATCGAAGTCGCCATAGTAGGCCAAGTGAGGATGGTCGCTGGCAGGTTGTTTGTATTTAGTGTTTAGGCCGATGTTTCCCGCGATGAAATCAAGATCTCCATCCCCATCTACATCTGCGGCCACCACGCTGTTCCAGAAGCCAGTTAGGGTATCCAAGTTCGCCTGGGCGGTCCAGTCCTCCAGCTTGCCCTTGATTTGGTGTAAATAAAGGATCGGCCCCCACTCCGTAGCGATCAGCAAATCCGAGTGCCCATCCCCATCCACATCCGCCGCACAGGCTCCTGTTACCAGAGCCGAGCTAAGTGATGGCGGAAGCGCCCCAGCGGTGAATTTCCCTTTCCCATCATTGATTAGCAACCGGGAAGGTTCGCTCTCAGGATACTTGGCGGCTCGCAGGCGCGTACCTACAAAAAGATCTGGCACCCCGTCGCCACTGAAATCTGCCGCCACGACGCATGATCCTAATAATGCATCCGGCGGGATGGCTCCTTCTGGGGCGCGGGTAAATTTACCTTTCCCATCGTTCAGATACAGCCGATCACACAGCTCCTTGGCACCTTCGGCAAAATCATTACTCCCGCTGGCCACAAAGAGATCTGCGTCCCCATCCCCATCCGCATCGAAGAACACCGCACCTTGATCCTCACACGCTTTGTCCTTGGCAAAGTCCGCCACCCACTGCGCAGTAAATTTTCCCTGACCTTGATTTAGCCGTAGTTCTCCAGCCACCCCTGCTGCTCCGCCCAGGTAGTAATCCGCATCGCCATCCCCATCCACATCCGCACAGGCAAGACACGGTCCTAACTGTGAAAAAGCCCATGGCAGCAGGGATTGCAGGGGCTTCTTGAAGTCCTCCTCCCAGCCCGCATCCTTCTGCGGGACCGTGGAGAGCGATTCCAGTTTCACAAACATCGTCGGCTCTGGAGCAGGCGGCACCCACACTGGCAGGCTGGCGTCTTGCACGATTTTGATGACTTTCCCCGCCTGCACTTTACCCACCAATTGCACCCCGCCGAAGGGCCATTGCACCGACACCTCCGCCTCTGTTTCTGCCCCTAGTCCGAAGCACAGCGTCTTGTCATTGCACGACATGTATCCGGTCTGCGGGGAAAGATAACGCACTTGTCGGCCCTGCGCAGTCTTAATGTCCACCCGCGCACCGATGGCATCCCGATTCGCCTTGGTTCCCTGAAGTTGTACCTGCAACCAGTGGCCACCCGCCGCCGTGGCTTCGTTGCGATACACGAAGTTAGGCTCCTCCAAATTTACCTCTACAATATCCACATCGCCATCGCCATCCAGGTCCGCAATGGCCGCCCCATAGCTGACGCCCAAGTGATCCAAGCCCCATTCCTGGCTGGTCTCAGTGAATTTCTCACCATGATCGTTGTGGTAGGATCGATTCACCTCATTGCGCATTTCTCCGTTCTTGTAGTATTCAAACATGTGCTTCCCGGTCAGCATCTCCGAGGTGACTTTCAGGTCGGAATCGTTCATGTGCCGACTGATTCCATTCGTCAAATAAACGTCCTGCCAACTGTCCAAATCGAAGTCTGCAAACTTCACACTCCAAGTCCAATCCGTGCTGGAAATTTTCCAGTTATAGGCCCCTTCCATAAATCGATCCGTTCCCGTATTCACATACAGTGCATTCCGCATGAGTTGGGGCGGCGTATCGTAGAACGACCGCTTCAGTCCCACCCCACCCATGGCTCCCATGGTGGTCTTGGATTTAAAATGAGACGTGGCACTCATGTCCGCTACTAGCAGATCCAGCCGCCCATCATTATTGATGTCTCCAAAGTCCGCACCCATGCTGAACCAAGGCGTGTGCGGCACGGTGGTCTTGATGATGTCTGTAAAGGTGCCATCTCCGTTGTTGCGATACCATTGATCCCCCGCCAGAAAATCATTGCCAATGTAGATGTCAGGATCCCCATCTCCATCTGGATCCCACCACGTAATACTCAGGCCATCCCCGTTTCCACTGATTCCCGCTTGCTTCGTCGTGTCCGCAAATTTAGGCGTGCCATCCGCCGTGGTACCCACTTGGCGGAAAAGCCGATCAGGCGTCCCGATAGCCTCCACGCCCCAATTCGTAAAGTCCCAACGCCATACTTGATAGTAGCGTTCCATGCCCGGCAGCAATTGCGGCAAGCCACCATTCTTGGCTGATCCCTCCACCACGGGGAGATTGGCGGGAGAACCATTCGGATCTTCAATACGGTTCGTCAGCACATAGAGATCCAATTTACCATCCCCATCATAATCCGCAAAAGCCGCGCTGTGACTGCAATCCACCACATCCAATCCCGCCTCCTTGGCGCACTCGCGGAAAGTGACTGGCTCCCCCTTAGGACCCGGCCCCAGATTGATCCACAGCTCGTTTGGACGCATGTAGTTGCTGAGGTAGAGGTCTGGGCGACCATCGTTATTCACATCCGCCACCGCCGCCCCCGCCGTCCAGGTATCCCCGCCATCAAACTTAGCCCCGCAACTGGCCGTGATATTTTCAAATTTCATCGCCCCTGTCTGACGATACAACGCATTGGGCCCTGTGGTGCCAGCGAAGTAAACATCCAATTTTCCATCTCCATCGAAATCTGCCACCGCCACCCCACCGCAAGTCATGCCGCTATGATAGAGATAACTCATGGGATGATTTATATCCAAATGATTCACCTCTTTCATACCCGTCGTGTCCGGACCCAAGCGGGTAAACAGCGTCTCCCCGGCCTTGGCAAACGAAGAACAGACTGCAACCAACAGCCAGATGGAAACGGAAAAAAGGGGACTAGTTGAGGAATTCATCGATAAAGGAGACTTTCCTCTTAGTCTCACTAGATGCCTGCCATGACAAGCTTAAAACGACGGTGCATGCGTGCTGAGTGCTCGCATCAAGGTCGCTAGCACCGGGGTGACCTTCATGAGGTCCGTAGCCATAACTCGCCGTGGCCCTTGGAAATCACTGATCCTAACAGCCTCGCGTTTGCCGCTGGTGATGCCTTCTACGCCCTCCAACTCACCACCTTGCCTAAGGGCAATCTTCGCTTCCTCACCTAAGACCATTTACATTTAGAAATGAGTAGATTACCTCACAAACAAGCATTTACTTGTTGACCTAGCCAATTTTTCCCTGTCCGAGCAATGAAATCAAGCCATCGCCTCGCTCCCACCCACTCCTCAACTTGGGCACCATGGCCTCCCGGAGATCTTCAATCGTGTCATCGGCTTGATGGCATACCGCGTCCTTCATCTGATCCCACATTTTCTCGCTGGGATTTAGCTCCGCCTAATAGGGCGGGAGTTTGATCACGTGCACGTTCGCCAGATCACTATATTCAATGGCTCGGGCGGCCTGCTCCGCGTCTTGTCCTGCGGCTGCTTTGGGAGGTGGTTGGTGGAATCCGGCACCATCCCACAGCACCACGTGATGGGATTGAGGAGCGGTTTTGGTCAACTCGCGTAAAAACTCCCAAGTGATCTCGCAGCTCACACTGGGCATGTGGCAAAACACAGGGGCTCCGCTTCGCACATTGATGGACCCGTAGAGATAATCAAAATCAAAGCGCTGTTGGAAGCGCTTGACCACGCGCACTCCTTTGAGCCCCCTTTGAAGATGGTGGGGAGTCCAAAGCGGGCTTCGTCCATGACCCAAAATTCTCCGGGAACTCCGATGGGTAAATTGAGATCTGCCAACGGCTGCGCCCAACCTTCGGTTTTGAAGCGATCAATGGCTCCTTCTTTTTGGTCTAATCGTGATGGGCGTGGCGAGCTTTCATCCCCAGATCGCACCAGGGATCTACGTGCTGGGAGCATTGCTGTGGCTTGTGCCAGATCGGCGGATGGAGAGGGTGATGTAAAGAGCCGACCAGCGGGCGGCTCCACCTTCGTCCCTCCTACCCTTCCGCTGCTGCGCGGATGCCTTCGAGTTCCTCCCAGCGTTGATAGAGACGGGCTACGACTTTTCGCTGCTTGTCCGCAGCGGTAAGGGCGGCTTGGATTTGCGGGCCGCCAGTGGCGAAGAAGGTGGGGTCGGCTAGGAGGTCTTCTTGTTTGCCTAACTCCGCCTCGGCTTGGGCGATCACGCCCTCCATTTCCTCTAGCTCTTTGGCTTCTTTCCAGGTCAGTTTGCGGGATTTCTCTTTTTCCGGCGGGCGCTTAGGAGCAGCCACGGGGGCGGGTTGGGGCGCGCGGGCGGCAGCTTTCAGGGCGGCCTTTTTTTCCTGATAGTATTGGTAGTTCCCGGCACATTGTTGCAAGCCGCCATCCTCAAAGACCAGCAGCCGATCACACACGCGGTCCAGGAAATAGCGATCATGGCTGACTACGAGCACCACCCCCGGGAAATCTAGCAGTGCCTCTTCCAGGATGTTCAGTGTGGGCAGGTCCAGGTCGTTGGTGGGCTCATCGAGGATGATGAAATTTCCGCCGCGGATGAGGATCTTGGCCAGGAGCAAGCGCGAGCGCTCGCCACCGCTGAGCCGATCGATTTTCATCTGCACGCGTTCGTCGGTAAAAAGGAAGCGCTTCAAGTAAGTCCGCACGTGCAGTTTCTGGTCCCCGAAGCTCACGAAATCACTGTTCCCGCCGATTTCTTCTAACACGCTTTTCTGATCGTCTAAAGTCAGCCGATGCTGATCCACGTAGTTAAAGACAGTGCGTTTCCCTAACGTGCATTTGCCGCTGGTGGGCTCCAGTTCGCCCATGAGCATTTTCAGCAACGTCGTCTTCCCCATGCCGTTGCGTCCCACAATGCCTGTGACCGTGCCAGGCTCGAAGGTGATGGTCAGATCTTGGAACAAACTCCGCGTGCCATAGGCGAAGCTAGCCGCTTTCGTTTCCACCACCACGTTAGCTAGTGGCGGCGGCGGTGGGATCAGCAGCTCCATGTCCATCTCTTGCATTGGGCCGTCTTGCGCGGCCACCTCGTAGTATTTCTCTAGGCGATCCCGGCTCTTGGTCCGGCGGGCTTTCACACCCGCGCGCACGAACTCTAGCTCACTTTTTAGAAATTTCTGCCGACGGTCTTCGCGTGCGCTATCTGCGGCCTGACGGTCGGACTTTCCTTGTAAATAATCTCGATAACTCCCTGGGTGGCTGAAGAGTTTCCCCGCTTCTAACTCCAAAATCCGCTGCGCGATCCGGTCCAGGAAATAGCGATCATGGGTCACGAAAAAGCACGCCCCTTTGAACGTCCGTAAGTAATCTTCTAACCACAAAATACTCTCGGCATCCAAGTGATTCGTGGGCTCGTCTAACAAGAGTAAATCTGGGTAGCTAACCAACGCCCGACACAAGGCCACGCGACGTTTCTCTCCACCGGACAAGCCGGAAATAACGCGATCCGCTGGCGGCGTGCCCAGCTCATTCATGGCGGTGTTGATGCGTTGCTCCAGATCCCAGCCGCCTAATAGACTGATTTTGTCTAGCAGATCGGATTCCTCATGCGCAGCGGCGGCCCCGCTCTCATAACGCTCTAGCAAGGCCAGCACGTGGGATGCGCCATCCCGGATGTTCTCCGCCACGGTGGCGTCTTCCCGCAGCGTGAACTCTTGGGAAAGGTAGCTGATGACAATGCCATTCTTCGTGGACACCAGTCCACTGTCCGCATGATCCAGCCCCGCAATGATCTTGAACAGGCTACTCTTCCCAGAGCCATTCCGCCCCACCAAGCCCACGTGCTCGCCTTCTTCAATGGCGAAGGTGGCATCCGTGAGGACTTCTTGGAGGCTATATTTTAAACAGAGATTTTTGACAGACAGGACGGCAGGCATGGGGCGGGGACCAAGGATGGGAAAGGGGCTGGGCGCAAGACGTATCTCGCTGCTGTTGCCCTACGCCAAGTTTCAGAAAGCCAACGGGCGTGACCTGGAGGAGGTCACGCCCGAAAGCATGGAAAGGTTAGCCGGACGAGGGCCTAGAACTTGTAATCCACGGAGATATTGAAGCGACCACCGGTGTCGTTGAAGTGATCCCCTTGGATGGGGATGCCGTAATCCAGTTTCAGCGGACCAAAGATGGGGAGATTCAGACGCAGGCCCAGGCCGTAATCCGAATTCACGCCACCGCCGAAGCTGAAGGAGCTAGCATCCACCGCACCGACATCATAGAAGACGGCACCACGCACGCGCTCGACAATGGGGAAGGTAAGCTCCGTGGTGAGGAACCAGGAGGAACCGCCGCCGAGGGGCTCACCCGTGGAATCCTTTGGCCCTACATCCCGATATTTGAATCCGCGCAGATTGTTGGCACCACCGAGGAAGGTGCGTTCAAAGATAGGCACGCTAGAGCCGTCCACGGTTTCATAAGCACCATTGACGGTGAAGATCATGTCCAGAGGCAGATGCACTGGCTTGCTAAATTGGATGCCGATGCCGGTATCCGAGACATCGCCAAAGGCCTCGGAGAGATCGGCGGCCAATTTGAAGCCTTTCCGGGGGGTGACGTTGTCATCCCGAGTGTCGTGATTGTAGGTTAGGGTCAACTCGTTATGAAAGTAGTCGCCCGCTTCCTTTTTGATGAGGGCAGAGGCTTTGGCATCAATGCCGTCAATGGTGACGTTCTCGGAAAGCAGTTGCAGACGCAGGTCGGAGCCTTCGTTTAGCTTCTTACGGAAGTAAATGTCCGCCCCGAAGTTGGTTTGGTCATAGACATCCGAGAGGTAGGTCTTCTCATTGTAGAAGGCGTCCACGCCAAAGCCAATGGGGTTCCCCATGAGCCAGGGTTCATACCAGCCCAGGGTCACGTCTTTGCGCTTAGTACCCACTTTGATGTTGGCATTGAAGCGTTGGCCCGCGCCTACGGGGGGCCAACTGGCGATGTCGAAGTTGGATTGGCGGAGATCCACGAAGCCGACCAAGTTATCAATGGAACTGAAGCCCGCCCCGAAGTTGAGTTGGCCGGTTTGCTGCTCGGTCACGTTGAAGTTGATGTCCTTGAAGCCAGTGGTGGAGGCATCCGAGGGGATGACGCTGACATCTTTAAAGTAACCGAGGCCTTTGAGGCGGCGTTCGGAGATGTCGATGGTGGTTTGGTTAAACGTCTCACCAGGGATGACGGCTAATTCCCGACGCATCACTTCGTCTTTCGTGGCGGTGTTACCGGAGAAGCGGACCTCGTTGATCTTGTAGATGCCTCCTTCCTCCACCGCGTAGGTGACGGAGATCTGGCCAGCGCCGGTGTTTTTGATCTGCGGAGTAACGCGCGCCTCGGCATAGCCACGGGAACGGTAGAAATTCTGCACTGTTTGGATGTCTTCCTTCATGTTAGATCCAGAGAAAATTTTACCATTTTCCAGGTTGAAGGAGGGAATCAAATCCCCCGCGTTAAAGGACTTCACGCCTTTCATATCCACGCCCGTGACAGTGAACACTTCACCCTCAGAGATCTTCACCAATAGATCCACTTTCTGGTCGTTCACGCGCACTTTTTCCATGCCCGTGACCTTAGCGTTCACGTAGCCACGATCTTGGTAGTAGGCTTCAATGGCCACACGGTCTGCGTCCATTTTCTCTTGGTCCAGCTTGGCTCCGGTCCAGAAAGTGAGGCCGCGGTTATCGGCTTTCATCAGCTTCTTCAGCGCGCTGGAGGAGACATGGCCATTGCCCTCAAAGTGGAGGTTATGCAGGGTGCCTTTTTGGCCTTCGTCGATCTTAAAGATCACGCGGGAAAAGCCGTTCGGAGCGGGTTCCACGGAGTAATTTACGGTTACGTCTGTAAATCCCTTTTTCTTGTAGTAGTCTTCCAGATCCTTGGTGGCGGCTTGCAGCTTGCTGTTCTCCACGTTGGCTCCGGTCTTGAATTCTTCCACCACGGTGCGCAGCTTGGTGGTGGCAATGAGGGAGTTACCCACGAAGGTAATGTCTCCCAGCCCAGCCCGTGCTTCCACCGTCACCACGACGTTCACTCCACCGCCCGCTGGCGTGGAGGTGATGCTGACGTTCTCGGCATCGCCTGAATCCACGAGATTCTTGATGTCCGCCTCTTCCCGGTCTTTGGAATACGGTTGGCCTGCTTGCAGGCTCATGCGGGAAAGGATGCGGGCTTTGTCCACTTTGCCAGATCCACTCATCCGCACATTCACGGAATTGATGATCTTGCCATCCGTAGCATCGACGGCGGTGGCGGCGGGTTCTGCCACGGCGGGCAAATCAACTTGAGCTTCGCTAGTGATAGTCAAGGTGGCGGAGCAGGCAGTTACAAGAACGGCTAAAGGAAGCAGGTGGTTTTTCTTCATAATCGGTTTTAGAGAATTTAAACAGTATCAAACTTCCGGAAATGTGAAAGAGTCTTCTTTTTCCTAGAAATTATAAGTGAGTATTAACGAGGGTGAAATCGGCGTCTAAAGACAGGGGAGAACGCTGGGCGTCAAGGAGAAATCCCAGTCAACACGGGGAGATTTCAACCAAAAAAAGTGGGTCTGCGCCCAGCAACTGGCGCAGACCCACTGAATGCTCGCTCCTTACAGATCCCCGCAGCATGACGAACTGGGGGCAGCGGAAGCGCTTTGTTTTTTACGAACCAACCAAATTGTTTACCAGAAGATGCGCACGCCACCTAACCAGGTGAGGGTGCTGTCTCCACCGCTCATGTTGGCATATTCTACGCCAGCCATGAGCTTGAATTTCTGGCAGATGAAGTAGTTCACACCACCGTAAACAGCATTATAAACATCGCCTTTAGCGGCTCCCACCTTGCTTTCGTAGCGCTTATTCGGAGCTAGGCCAGTAGCATCTTCTGCAAAGGCTAGCTGATAGCGGCCCACGAGTTGGAGTTGCTTTGTGATATCGTAGGTAGGCTCAATCATGAAGCCTACGGTGTTGGAATTACCAAAGCCAGCCAGCACTTCCGCAGTCAAGCCCAGATCCCCTTGCTTGAGTTCCAAGTAGGTGCTGAGGCCATTGTCAAAACCTGTGAAGACGGTGTCTTTAACATCGTGCTCAGAGTGCATATAATCCAAGTGCCAGACGGCCTTTTCAGTTCCCACCATGTCCTTCACATCATAGCTGATGCCAGCCACTGCGGCCCAACCACCATCAAAGGTGCCGAACTCTTTGTCCGGGGTGTTGCTGGTCACGGAAGCGTAGTAGCCCAGCTTGTCCACTTTACCGAAGATGTTCACACCAGTGGCGTATTCATCCTTGAATTGGTTGATGAGGGCACTGCGCTCAAAGAGGTTGAGCAGGGTGTCAGACTTGCTGTAGTAGTAGCCGAAGTTCGGCTCGAACTTACCCACAGTGATGTTGAAGGCCTCGCTGAATTTGTAGCTCAGATTGAAGTTTTTCAGGCCAGCGTAGAAGTCTTCGTCTTGGATGAGGTTGGAATACATTTCACCTTTGAAGGTGAGGTGCTTATCAAAGAGGGAAGCTTTGAGGCCCAGACGGAAACGGCGGTTTTCCCAGTCGCTATCATTGTGGCTGTCTCCGTCCACCGAGTAATACTGACCTTGGTAACGACCAATGAGGGAGAGTTCTTCGAGGAACGGATTTTGGTCGTTCTTGTAGAGGGTGGCAAAGCTCCAGAGCTGGTCGCAGGCGGACTCTTCTTTGACCACTGGGTCCACGATGGGGCCTTTGCCAGCATGGCTGGAAGTGCCTGCGGTGGCAGCGCTGAGGAGCGTCAGCGCAGCGGCGGACTGGGTGAAGAGGGTAGTGAGTTTAGAATGAATCATAGTTTGAGGAATCAGTGGTAGTTGCTTTTAGTTGGAGCCACAAGGACGCGGCACGCCTGCCTAAAGCAACGATTGCGCGGGGCAACAACTTTTGTTGCGTGACATTTCCGTGACTTTGGGAAAGAGGTTGCTTCCCCTGCGCCTCTGGGCTCACCGTGCGCTCCGTTGCTCATTTCCCTCCCCTAACTCATGCTCACCAAACGCATTATTCCTTGTCTCGATGTCACCGCTGGCCGCGTGGTCAAGGGGACGAAATTTCTCGAACTCCGAGATGCAGGAGACCCCGTGGAATGCGCAGTCGCCTATAATAATCAAGGCGCGGATGAACTCGTTTTCTTGGACATCACAGCCACCTCAGATAACCGCAGCACCATGGTGGACGTGGTGGCCCGCACGGCCGAGCGGTGCTTCATGCCTCTGACCGTCGGCGGCGGCATCCGCAGCGTGGCGGACATGACGCAAATGCTCCAAGCAGGCGCGGATAAGGTGAGTGTGAACTCCGCCGCAGTCTCTGATCCCACCCTGATTAACCAAGGCGCAGGCACCTTTGGCAGCCAATGCATCGTGGTGGCCATTGATGCCAAACGCAATGGCGATGGCACCTGGCGCGTCTACACCGCCGGGGGGCGCACTCCCACCGCACTGGATGCCGTAGCCTGGGCACGCGAAGCCGCAGAACGGGGCGCAGGGGAAATTTTACTGACCAGCATGGACGCGGATGGCACCAAGGCTGGCTACGACATTGACCTCTACCAAGCGGTCAATGCCGCCGTGAACATCCCCGTCATCGCCAGTGGCGGAGCGGGCGGCGTAGACCACATGGTCACAGTGCTCAACGAGGGCCGTGCGGATGCCGTGCTGGCAGCTAGCATCTTTCACTTTGGAGAAATGACCGTGGGGGAGGTGAAACGTCGTCTAGCGGAACGCGGCGTGGCTGTGCGGCTGTAAATGTACGGAGGCACTTCCTTCGCTACGCCGGGGCGGAGTTCAACTTCGCGCTCCATCATTAATGTAGTTCTTCTTCGTGCGTTTGGGCCATCATGAAGATGGGGGAGTCAACGACGACGCTGCCTTCTCGGAGGTGCGCCGTCACAGTATGGTCATTGGCGTTGATGGATTGCACCGTGATGGTGCCGCTCTCAAAAGCGTTGCAGCTTTTGGTGTCCTTTTGACCAGCCTTGGGTTCACAGTAAATGCGCTTTACGGAAAGCACGTCGCCCACATGGACCTCGCAGGTCTCAATGATGACGAAGGTGACCGTAGAGCCGTTGACCTCACCGATTTGGCCGATGCGTTCACCTGTTTTGGCGGGCCGATGCCAGCCCTTTTCTTCTGGGGTGGCGCAATTAGTAAGGAAAAGCGCGGTGAGAATGCAGGTGGTGATGTGGTTTGTTTTCATAAGCAATAGAGCGCGGAGTTGAAATCCGCTGGGATAGATGAGGGTTTTTGGAAATGCCCAGAGAACTGTGCGGACCACCAAACTGCGCGGTTCAACTCTGCGCTCCGCTTTGGCAAAGCTTCAGGTGGAGTTCCTTAGTTAGGGTTTCGACGTGTTGGGTGAGTTCTTGAGTCAGTTGCGTGAGCACAGTGTTCTGCTCCACTAATGCCGTCAGTGCTTCCGTCTGCTTTCCCGCTAGACGTTGGCGCTCCTCGCTGGCATGGGCTAGGTCTTCGCGATGCAGGGCATCCGCCTCGGCATGGGATTTATCCCGATCCGCTTGGCGTGTCTGGGCTAACAAGATAAGGGGCGCTGCATAGGCTGCTTGCAGGCTGAAGGCGAGGTTCAGAAGGATGAACGGATACATATCAAAATGAACCACGCCCACGACGTTGAGCATAATCCACGCTAGCACGAGTAAGGTTTGCCCGATCAAGAAGCTAGGCGTGCCGAAGAACCTCGCAAAGGCCTCGGCCTTGAGCGCAAACCAGTCACCGCCAAACACGGGCGCAAGGTGCCGATGTGCTTTGTGGAAACGGAAATGATCCGCTTTAGTTACGGCTGGAGTCGTGCTAGTCATTAACTCTACCGCTCGCCTGGGGTATTTTATGTGGCTATGGGGTGTTACCCTACCACTCAGTGGTAGCGCAGCGTGGCGCTCCGCCCCGACTCCGGGGGCGCGGGCATGGCGATTCTAAAATCCCACCCCAGTGCCTATGCTTCCAGCAGTAAGCGGGCGGGCTGTTCCAGGCAATCTTTAATCCGGTTCAGGAACGTGACCGCTTCCTTGCCATCAATCAGACGATGGTCGTAGCTCAGCGCCAGATACATCATAGGCCGGATCAGCACTTGGCCATTCACAGCCATGGGGCGGTCTTTGATCGCGTGCATCCCTAAGATGGCGCTCTGCGGCGGGTTCAGAATCGGCGTGCTGAGCAGGCTGCCATAGACGCCGCCATTGGAAATGGTAAAGACGCCGCCTTGCAGATCTTCCAGCGCTATCTTGCCCTCCTTGGCCTTGTTCGCATAGCCGATGATGGACTTCTCTAACTCTGCAAACGACTGCT
>JAYVOP010000209.1:0-20641 GCA_043757865.1 Verrucomicrobiales bacterium
CAGGTAGGAAGGTTTGCGTATGGAGCCATCTTCGGGGTGAACACCGAGGCGTTAATGGATTTACCAGAAAGGGAGGTGGATCGGATGCTCACCCTAGCCCGGGCACACCCGAGCTACGGCTATGTGATGGAACGCTTATGGTTACATTTATTTGGTGCACCGTTTATCCAACTCACAGCCCTCAATGCCTAGTCGCCCCACCCTCCTGTGTCTCTGCGCCAATCTCCTCCGGCGGAAGGACCGTCACTTTGTCATGAGGCACAGTATCCCAGACGTGCTAGGGGAACCGCTCCAGTTTTTGGTGGCCATCGATGGAGAAATGGTCCCTGCCTGGAAATTACACCGCTACCCGGAGGACGCGCGCCCGAGTGGCTACGCGGTGAGACTAACTAAGCGGATCGCACTGCGGAAGTTCCTCCAGTCTGGGCGTGATTTCCTGCTCTACCTGGAAGATGATGTCGTCATTTCCGAAGAATTCGATGAACGCGTGGCGGAGGCAATGCAGTTAGGAAGGGATCTGATGTTTCTGGGCGGCGGTCATCATCTTCCACCGATTGGGACGGGACGGTGGTTGCGATGTCATAAAACATTCAACAACCACGCACTGCTGTTTTCCCGTGCTGGAGCCAAGGTCTGCCTGAAAATATTATCCGAATGGAAACAAGGCTGGAGTGACAGCGAAATCCAGCAGGCCACTGAGGAGGGGCGAATCGAGGCGTGGTGTGTAAATCCCATGGTCGCATTTCAACGCGACACTATAACTGATAATTTTGGCAACGGAGATTTCGTCTCGCTGGCAGAGGTTGCTAGGCCGATGCTGCTCCCGGATGACCTAGCCGTGCTAGATGCCGCGCTCAACTTTAGTCGAGTAGTCGTAGAATATGGCAGTGGCGGCAGCACCCTTCACCTGGGTTCCCGGCTGAGAGGCTGGGGAAAGCTCATCAGTATTGAGCATAACCAAGAATGGCATGACATTGTGAACCCGGAAATTACCAGGCTCGAATTGCCCGTAACCTATGTTCTGAAACCTCCGCATCCATTGCGTCCAGGAGATGGTCCTTGGCGGTATCTTCCTGGACAGTTGGATGCATACGTGACGGCTGCATCAGAGCATGTCCTCGAAGGCGAAGCGGATTTGGCTTTCATTGATGGGCGGGAGCGCATTCGCTGTGCCCTGGCCTGTGCAAAGCTACTGCGGCCCGGTGGGCTAATGATGATCCATGATTTTTGGGGCAGAGCGCGGTATCGTGTCCAGCTGGCTGAGCTGCTGGTGCATTACGATTATCTGTTTGATAGCCCGAGCCGGAAGGGCGATGACCCGCAGGGGCTGGCGGTATTTATGAGAAAAAATATTTTGTAGCTCAAGCGATGCGGACTACGCCTACGCCGCCCACCATTGGCAAGGGGAGTGGTTCCTGGAGGCTGCCGAGGCCAGACGAGGGTGCAGCGCAGGCGGATGGTTATCCATTGATGGCAACCGAAGGAAAGAGAGTTGCGGGGGAGCGCGAGTTCGGCTTTGAGTCAACTTTAGTTTCTCGGAACTCACACTCCTTTTTTTCATGTATCTAACGGTTCTCGGCAGCGGCAGCGGCGGTAATAGCGCTTTGATCACCAGTGGCTCTACGCAACTCTTGGTGGATGCGGGCTTGAGTGCAGGGCAACTGCAAAGCCGTCTGGAGGCCGTGGGCAGCCACCCGAGCCAACTGAGCGCCATTCTCCTAACGCACGAGCACGGAGACCATGTGCGGGGGCTGGACGTGCTGACGAAGAAATTTCCCGTGCCCATTTATGCCACGGCAGCGACGCGGCAAGTGGTGCGGGAAAACTTCAAAACGCAGGTGGAGCGGAACTGGAAAGTGCTGTCCGCAGGCGGCAGTTTCGGCATTGGTGGGGTGGAAATAGAATGCTTTTCCGTGCCGCATGATGCGGTGGACCCGGTGGGCTTCGTGCTCCGGGCGGGAGCCGCCACGCTGGGCCTTATCAGTGATCTGGGACACGCTCCCCGCAGCCTGGGGCAACGCTTGCGGGGCGTGCATACGTTATTCGTAGAGGCTAATTATGATGCGGCGTTATTGTCGGAGGATCCCAAGCGCCCGTTCTCCACCAAGCAGCGGATCAGCTCCCATCACGGCCATTTATCCAATGCGCAGACGGCTGCGCTGCTGGCAGAGATGGCTCATGCGGACTTAGAAAGAGTCGTGCTAGGGCACCTGAGTTCAGACTGCAATCGTCCAGAGCTAGTGCTCCAGGTAATGCGCGCAGCCTTAGTAAAATCTGGCTTTCCCAGCGTCTCCGTGCATTGTGCCCCCCAAGTAGAACCAACCCCAGCCTTCTGCGTGCGGGAGCGTTTACTGGCTGCTCCGCAGCAGCCCGTGGTGGCGCTGACGCAGGCAGAGTTGTTTTAGCGGAGTTGATGAGAATGGGTTAAATCTCCGCCTCTTTTGCCGCAAATTTATTACGCGAGGCCGAATCCTAGCGGATCTCCGTGAAATTCAGGCTTAGCTCGTTTGCTAGCTCGGTGAGCGTCGGTTTTTCCTCTGGCTCGATAAAGAGCAGGGACAGCCCCTTCCGCCCGGCCCGGCCCGTGCGGCCACTGCGGTGGGTGTAGTATTCCGTTTGATCAGGAAGTTGGGCGTGGATCACGAACGCCAGGCCTTCGACATCAATGCCCCGGGCTGCTACGTCGGTGGCGATGAGGAGTTGGACGCGGGACTTTTTAAAGGCCCGCATCACCTTGTCCCGCTCCGTTTGCATGAGGTCGCCATGGATCAATTCTAACGTGAATCCGCGCGTCCGCAGTTGCTCGGCTAGGGCGTTCACACTCAGGATGGTGCGGCAGAAAATGACGCCTCGTTCTTCCGGCCTACTTTTCAGAAAGGCCACCATCTTGTCCAGCCGCTGCGTGCGGTGGCACACGATGAACTGGTGGGTGATGTCTTTATTGACCACGAACTTCTGGTCGATCTTGATCGTGTGCGCATTGGGCGACATGTAATCCGTGATGAGGTTGCGGATCCCCTTGGGAATGGTGGCGGAGAAGAGCCAGGCGTTAGCACGGTTTTTCGTGAGTTGGAAGATCTGCGCTAGCTCTTTTTGAAAGCCTAGTTTCAGCATCTCATCCGCCTCATCCAGCACCAAATGTTGCACGTGCGCTAACGTCAACGCCCCGCGTTGCAGCAAGTCCATCAGCCGCCCCGGGGTGACCACGATGATGTGGGTCGGCCGCTTTAACGCAGCGATCTGACGGTCCAGGTTGTCCCCACCGGTGAGCACTTCCACGAAGGTTTTCTGGTCACAGTATTTGGTATATTTAAAGAGCTGTTTGCCGATCTGCTTGGCCAACTCCCGCGTGGGAGCCACGACCAGCGCTTGGATCTCCCGCTTGCTAGGGTCCACTTTCATCAGCAACGGCAGCCCGAAGGCGGCGGTCTTGCCGGTGCCCGTTTGCGCTTGGGCGATAAGATCCCCCCAGCCTTGGAGCAGCCACGGAATGGCCTCCAGTTGAATAGCGGTGGGGGATTTGATCCCTAGTTCGTCCAGCCCCTGCACTAAGTTGGCAGGCACTCCCAATTCGATAAATGTTTTCAAAGTAATAAAATTTCTCCGGCAAGCGTGATAGCGTAGCATGGCCTGCTGGGCATGGGGCGCAAGGCCGGAGGATGGGGGATTTCGACGGCGGGAAAGTCCGCGCTCCGGTCTTGCCAGACCGCCCGGCCTGCTTAGAATGGCCGCCCCTCGTTCGCCCCGCCACTAACGGCTCGGACGTTCTCCCCCTCCCATTTTTATGCAACGCACCACTGATCTTCACATTGTTTCTAACACGCCCCTGCCCTCTCCCGGGGCGTTGCGACAGGCGTTGCCGATCACGGAAAAGCAGAGCCAGCTCATCAGCGAATCCCGCACCGCCATGCAGAATATCCTCACGGGGGATGATCCGCGTTTCCTCGTTATTGTAGGGCCGTGCTCCATCCATGACGTCAAAGCGGGCCGGGAATACGCGGAGCGCCTAGCCGAACTGAGCGCCAAGGTGGCGGACGACATGCTCATCGTGATGCGCGTCTATTTCGAGAAACCCCGCACCACGGTGGGCTGGAAGGGGCTCATCATGGACCCGCACTTGGATGGCACCAACGACATCCCCACGGGCCTCCATATTGGCCGGGCCTTCCTCCAAGAAGTCCTGGATCTGGGCCTGCCGACGGCCACGGAATTGCTGGACCCCATCACGCCGCAATACCTCGCGGATCTGCTCAGTTGGGCGGCCATTGGTGCACGGACGACGGAGAGTCAGACGCACCGGCAGATGGCCAGCGGGTTGTCCATGCCGTTAGGATTTAAGAACACTACCTCGGGCGATGTCACCGCTGCCATCAACGCCATCAAAGCCGCCATGCAGCCACAGACGTTCCTGGGCATCAACGAAGCCGGCGTGGCCTCCGCCGTCACCACGCGCGGGAATCCAGACTGCCACGTCATTCTGCGCGGTGGAGAAAATGGACCTAACTACTCTGCGGAGCACGTTAGTCTAACCGAAGCGGCCCTGCGCAAGCACGGCCTGGAAACGAGCATCATGATTGATGCTAGCCATGCCAACTGCGCCAAGGATCACCAACTGATGCCAGACGTTTTTCGCGACATCCTGCGGCAGCGACGCAGCGGCACGCGCAGCATCATTGGCACCATGCTGGAAAGCAATCTCGTGGCGGGGAATCAAGCCTTTCCCGCCCCCCGCGCAGATCTCACCTATGGCCAATCCATCACGGATAAATGCATTGATTGGGACACCACCGTAGCCCTCCTCGGTTCCTAACTTTCATGGCGCCCCCCACGCCCAGCAGTGCTCCGGCTCCCGCCGCGCCCCCGTCCATTGGGGGCTTTCCGCCAGACTTCTGGCGGGCGTTTGGGATCATGCTCGGGATCGTGCTGCCGCTGTTGTTGTGGCGCATCCACTGCGCTTTGAGCGGCAGCTCAGGGGCCTTACCGGCGGAGATTTACCATGAGGTGGAGGTGCATTTTGCGGGTCAAGATGCCGTGCTGACGGGCCGGGTGTTAGATGCCGCGCAATTTAACGCCGCGGAAACTTATGCGCGGGAAAAGCTGCGCAGCGGCTCTGGCTGGGGACCAGACGCGCTGAACCCCATCCGCCACGTGCGCAATGAACTCATCATCCGCCCGAATCCGCCCGGCATCCTGGTGGTCATCCGTGAGCGGGAAAACTCGATGGTGAGTGGAGAAACGGACACCGCCGCCCTGCAAGACCAACTCCTGTACACGCTCACCGCCGCCCTGCCGCCTAACGCGGATACGCTGCTGCTGCGCACCGCGACGGAACGTGGTCCGTGTGGAGACTTGGGGGTCACGCTGGACAGCCTGCAATCCTTATTGCAGGCGGCTCCGGCTAATGATCCCGTGCTGCTGGCCAGCACGTTAGGACAACCTGCGCAGGTGCTTGAAGTCACGGCGGAAGACGCCGTGCTGGAAGCCACATTTAAAGCGCAACGCTGGGACTGGGAACATAGCTTGCCGCTCATCCAGCAACTCCGCCGCTGGATCACCGAAGCCGCCGAATGGGACCGCCGCATGAAGCTGCCGCTGCCACATCTTACCTTGCTAGCGGCAGGCACCGAGGTTTGGCTCCGGGGAGAGGTTTCCACTTCCGCCATGCGCGATGAACTGCTAGCCGCCGCACGTGATTTTTATGGCCAGGACCACCTCCACGCGGACCTCCGCCTCACCCCAGACCGCTGCCCCCTGGCCCCCGCCGCCGCCACCATCCATTCCTTCCCCCCTCGCCCAAGCCCTCAGGAATCTGGCTTGCTGGCATTCGCAGTTCCCAGTCGGGAGTGGAGATCGGTGGACCTGCCTGCCACCGGTTTCACGTGGGAAACCTTGCCCTCCCTGGGCCTGTTCCCAGCTGAGTTCGAGTCCCCACTCGCCCAGGCCGACCTCGAAATTCTGGCCACGCAGCACGATCAGCATCGGGAATCCCTCGCGGCTATGGCCCTAGCCGCTACTTACCCCGTGCCCTTCGTCGCTCTGCTACTCATGGGCTCGGAAGTCCACCTCCATGGGGAAGTCCCTACCACCGCGCTGCACTCAGACCTCCTCAGCGCTGCCACCAAGGCCTACCCCGCCCACGCCATTACGGACCACGTTAGGGTCAACGAGAAACGTCGCCCGCTCACGCCTGAGCACACCGCGCAATTCCTCACCCATCTCCCCGCCGCTCCCATCCCCACGGCTCCCGGTGTGCTGGCCTTCATCATTCCCGGCATGGCCTGGGATGCGGAAAACGTGCCTCCCGTGGAACTCCGCCCAGAGGAATTCGACGAGTTCGTCCACTTCAACCTCATCCCCTCCTCCTTCCCCCTGGACGATGCCAAGGCGGACTTCACAGAGTTCCGCACGCTACTTAAAGCGCATTTTAAAAGCACCCCTAGCATGAACCTCAGCCAAGCCCCGCCAGAGCCCTACCTCGCTTACTTAGCCCTGGGAAAGCGCATCCACCTCTGCGGCAACCCTGGCTCGGAACCCTTTAAAAAAGCCGTGCTCGAAGGCATTCAGAAACATTACCCTGACCGCGAGATCATTGATGAAATGCACGTCACTAGCCAGCCGCCCATCCCGCTGAACCCCAGTCTCACCTTGAAATCTTTCCCGCCTCGTTGCGTGCCCGATGGCCCCGGCATCCTGGCCTTTTGCCATTCCGGCCAGCCTTGGTTGCAAGTGCCGCTGAGTTGGGAAACCCCCACCCTGGATTGGCTTGATAGCCGAGGCCTCTTTTCTAAAGACTACGATCCCCACGCCGCCTGGACGGACATTTCCCACTGGCTCCCGCTCCTAGCCGCCCGTCCCCTGCCCTCCACTGCGCCCAAACCCTCCGCTCCCTAACCCATCATGTCCTACTTCTGGCTCATCCTCAAAATGCTCCCCTTCCTCTTCGGGGTAGCCGCCATCTTCTATCGGCTAGGAGTCAAAGCCGTCCACGCACAGATCGCCACCATCATCCAGGAAAAGGATGCCCGCATTACCGAAGAACAAGCCCGCCGAGACGCTACCATCGGACAGCTAGCCGCCACTGAGCTAGAATTCAACACCCTCACCAGCCAATACGAACAGCTCCAAAATTCCGCCGTCCCCCGCCGCAAGCTTTCCGAAGCCGAGGCCACCATCCTCAAGCTCGAATGCGAGCTGGCCAGCCTGCGCGCTGGCGGGTAAAGGCAAAGGCGCACTCAATCCCCGTCAATCTGCTGAGGAAACTCCGGGCAGAGCTGAGTGTGGCCCTCTATTGCTAGCCGAATGATGCCTACGAAAGGCCGTAGCGAGCGGAAGTTTGACAGTATGAGGCGGGGAGCGCTTGGTTTGCCCATGCGCAACTCCTCCTCACAGCGCCCTCAGGCCCGTTGGTTTCGGCTCCAGATGACCCCTTGGCTCCAGGGCTTGGTGATAGGGTTCACCATGCTAGGATTACGAGCCGCAGAGGAACACTGGTCCCTTAGGCCATTAAAGTCGGATTTCACCATGCCGCCCGCACCGCAAGCGATAGATCATTTTATTGATGCTAGCTTAGCTGAAAAAGGGCTGCACCGCTCGCCCGCTGCGGATGCGCGGACGTTGCTGCGGCGGGTGATGTATGATCTGACGGGCCTCCCACCGAGCCCGGAGGAGTTGGCCGCGTTTACTCAGGAAATGGCGACGAATCCCACGGCTTATGAGCACTGTGTGGATCGTTTGCTAGCTTCACCACGTTATGGCGAGCGCTGGGCGCGGCATTGGTTGGACACGGTGCATTTCGCAGACACCCATGGATTCGAGCACGATGTGGCGCGGGATCATGCGTGGCGATATCGGGATTATGTCGTGGGTAGTTTCAATGCAGATACGCCCTGGCCACGCTTCGTTCGGGAGCAGTTAGCGGCGGACTATTTCTATCCAGAGGAACCTCGTCTCACCGCTGCGTTAGGGTTTCTGGGAGCGGGCCCAGTCGATATCAGCGCAGAGGCCACGGCTCCCAAGTCCTTTGAATACTTGGATCGAGATGATCTGGTGACGCAGACGATGGCTGCCTTTGTGAGCACTACGGCCAACTGCGCGCGTTGCCATGCGCATAAATTCGACCCCATCACGCAGGAGGATTATTTCGCACTCCAGGCGGTCTTTGCGGGCGTGGGCAAAGGCAATATCAGCTATGACGAGGACGCGAGCGTAGCGCGACAACGCTTGCGTTGGCAGGCTTTGTTGGCTCCCAGCATTGATTCTACAGTGTTGCTAGCCCCAGAAAATGAAGCCCTTGTGGCGCAATGGGAAGCTGCCGGAGGTGGCTCGGTAAAATGGCAACCACTCACCTTCGAGACCTTTGCTTCAGCGCAAGGCTCCGTGCTGACCTTGCAGCCGGACGGCTCCATCCTCGCCAGCGGCGGACGGCCGCTCACGGATACCTACACGCTCACGAGCGCGGCTACAGAGCGCGAGATCACAGCTTTTAAACTGGAGTTACTCACGGATCCCTCTCTGCCCGCGCAAGGCCCTGGCCGGGCGGACAATGGCAATCTGCATCTCACAGAATTTCTCGTGCAGGTCTTCCCGCCGCAGGCCACGGTTGCGCAAGCGCTGAAAGTTAGCCGAGCCACCGCCGATTTCTCGCAGGATCTCTACATCGTGCCATCCGCCATCGATGCGCAGCCCCTGACTTCCTGGGCCATCCATCCGCAAGTCGGCCAGCCGCATGAAGGCGTCTTCGTGTTAGAAACGAAACTCCATTTACCCCCAAGTGGGAAATTGATGGTGCAACTTCAGCAGCTCCAAGGCGGCAGCCACTTGATAGGCCGCTTTCGTCTCTCCACCACCGATGCTCCGCCCGCGCAGGCGCTAGCCATGCTTCCGGCGGCTCAAGCCGCCTTGCAGTTGCCGCGCACGCAACGCTCAGCGGCTCAGCAAGCGACCATCGCAGCCGCAGTCCTCCCACCACAAGCGCGGGAGGCTTTATCGAAACTGCCGCCACAGGCCATCGTTTATGCGGCCTCGGCGGCTGCGCAGCAAGCGCGGGGCGCGACTTATCATTTTGCCGAGCCGCGCGTCATCAACGTCCTAACACGGGGTGAACTCGATAAACCGGGCGAGGTCATGGGGCCGGGAGCGCTCTCGGCTCTGACACATTTCCCAGGGCGCTTGGCCAGCGCTGAGTCCACGAATGAAGCCGCGCGGCGGGCCTTCCTAGCTGATTGGATCGCGCACCGCGATAACGTCCTAACGTGGCGCAGCATCGTCAATCGCGTCTGGCATTACCATTTCGGACGCGGCTTATGTGACACCCCGAGCGACTTCGGAAAAATGGGCGGCGTGCCGTCGCATCCGGCTTTGATCGACTGGTTAGCGGTGTGGTTTCGCGATGAAGCGCACGGTTCGCTGAAGGCGTTGCATCGGCTCATCGTCACCAGTGCGACCTATCGCCAAGCCTCCGCGCAACGCGACGACGCGGCTTTATTGGATGGGGATAACCGCCTGCTGTGGCGGCAAAATCGGCTGCGGATTGATGCGGATGCCATCCGGGATTTCACCCGTGCAGTCGCAGGCACGCTGGATCTGACGATGGGCGGGCCGGGGGTGCAGCATTTCAAACAAAGCCCTGGGCCGCAAGCCACGCCTGCGTTGGACTATCCAGCCTACGATTGGTCGCAGCCGGGTGCGGGCCGTCGCAGCATTTACCGACACGTCTGGCGCGGCATCGCAGATCCCTTTTTAGAAGCGTATGATTTCCCGGATCTCGGGCTCCTAGCCCCGGTGCGGGGCGCTTCCAGTTCCTCACTGCAGGCGCTGACATTGTTCAATAACGAGTTCACGCTCTATCACAGTATGGCGTTAGGAAAACGTCTGGAGCGCGAAGCCAGCACGCTAGAGGCGCAACTCTTCCGCGCCCTACAACTGGCTTGGCTGCGTGATCCCAGCGCTGAGGAAACGCGGCAATTCACTGCCTTCGCCCAAGCGCAGGGGCTGTCTGCGCTGTGTCGCCTGCTCTTTAACGCCAACGAATTTCTCTTTCTCGACTAACTTTCGAACCGTGATGTTTCCGCCCCGCCCACCGTTTTCCCGTCGCCACTTTCTCTCGCAGATCGGTGGTGGTTTCGGCGGGATGGCACTTGCGCAACTACTGGCTAGTGAGGTCGGCAATCCTCGTCCCGCCAAGGTCAAACGCGTCATCCAGCTTTTCATGACTGGTGGAGCCAGCCCCATGGATACCTTTGATTATAAGCCCGAATTGACGCGCCTGCACGGCCAGATGTTAGGACCAAAGGAGAAACCGGAAGGCCAGACCGGGCCGTGCGGAGCCTTGATGAAAAGCCCCTTCGAGTTCGCCCAGCATGGTCAATGCGGGCGGTGGGTCAGCAGTGTGTTTCCTGAACAAGCCAAACTCGTGGATGAAATGGCATTTCTGATGGCCATGAAATCGAAGACCAGCGTCCATGGTCCGGCCACTTACATGCAGAACAGCGGCTTCATTCTGCCCGGCTTTCCGTGCTTGGGCGCGTGGATGTCGTATGCGTTAGGCAGCTTGGCTAATAACCTGCCGACCTTTGTGGTCCTGCCGGATGCGCGTGGTCTTCCCTACAATCAGAAAGGCTGTTTTTCCGCAGGATTCCTGCCCGCGATTCATCAAGGCACCGTCATCAATGCAGCGGCTCCGCAGCCAGTGCCAGACTTGTTTGCCGCTGAGAAATATGCCTTCGCGCAGCACGGCAACGATGCGGCTAGTCTGGAGTTGCTGGAGAAAATGAATCGGGCGCACGCCGCGCAGCATCCAGGGGATTCGCGACTCGAGGCGCGCATCGCCAGCTACGAACTAGCCGCTAAGATGCAACTCTCCGCGCCCGAAGCGTTCGACCTTTCCCGGGAACCCGACTACGTGCGCCACGGCTACGGGCTGGACCAGAAACACACAGAAGACTTTGGCCGACGCTGCCTGTTAGCGGCCCGCTTGGTGGAACGTGGGGTGCGCTTTGTCCAAGTCTGGAGCGGCCCGCAAGGAGCGGTCAATAATTGGGACAATCACGGCAACATCCTCACCGAACTCCCGCCCATGGCCGCCAGTGTGGATCAGCCCATCGCTGCCTTGCTGCGGGATTTGAAATCACGTGGATTGGCCGACGATACCCTCGTCATCTGGACTACCGAATTCGGTCGCACACCCTTTGCGCAAGCCTCCCAGGGCCGGGATCACAATGGCGGCAGCTTCGTCACTTGGCTTTGGGGCGCAGGCATCAAAGGCGGCACTGCCTATGGCTCCAGCGACGCTTGGGGCTTCCAAGCGGAGGACGGCATCACCTACTGCTACGATCTGCACGCCACCGTGCTGCACCTGCTAGGCATTGATCACGAACACCTCAGCGTGAAACAAAACGGCATCAACCGCCGCCTCACGGACGTGCATGGCAGCGTGATCCCGGAGATCTTGGCGTGAGGCGATGTGCGGGTCTGGCGATTGACCTCTTTCCCAGCCCGTCGCTTCAGTTCCGCTCCCCTGGGCCTTTGCCGACTAGCGTGGCCAAACCCGGCCGCAGCACCGCTCATTTCTGAAGAACTGCGCAATGACGCACCGCTCGAGCGCGCTAAGGTTGACGTTGAGCGAAGAGCCATTTCCACAACTCCACATCGTTGTAAGCGGGGATCCAGCTTTCGTGACCGATGTCTGGATAAATCGTCTTCTTGGGGTGGCCACCAGCAGCTTCTAACGCGGCAAACATTTCCTCACTAGCCGTCACGGCCACGGCAGCATCCTTAGCTCCATGGAACATCCAGATGGGCACATCCTTGTAGGTCCCCGCGGCTTGCGGCGTGCGACTGCCTCCACAAATGGGCACGGCTGCGGCCCAAAAGGTGGGGTATTCCTCTAGCAGACTCCACGTGCCAAAGCCGCCCATACTGAGTCCCGTGACATAGCGACGATGTGGGTCCACCGGCAGCTTGGAAATGACGTCATCCACTAACGCCTTTACGAGCTTCACGTCCCACCATTGTTCTGCCGGGCATTGCGGAGAAATGAGGAGGCATTGTGCCAAGGCGGGATTTTTCTTTAACAGCCCTGGCGGGCCATGCTTCTTCACCGCCTCCAGGTTGGTGCCGCGTTCGCCCGAGCCATGGAGAAAGAGCAGCAACGGCCAGGGTTCCTTGGTCTCCTTGGTGGGCACGGAGAGCCAATAGTGCAGGGTATTTTTATCCGTGGCAGGCGTGGCTTGAGAGAAGACCTGGGCGGTCTGAGAGCCGGGTGTGCCGAGGGTTTCGGCAGTAGTTAGGCTGGTGCTGAGCAGGAGTGCTAGGCAGCAGGTGCGGAGGAGATTATTCGTGTTCATATTTGATGATCCAGGGGTCGGTGGTGGCTTTTTGCCACGCGGTCAGGCGGGCGGTGAGATCGGTTAGCACAGCGGCGTGCTGCGGTAGAGCGGCTAGGTTATGGGCTTCGTCGGGGTCCGTTTCCAAGTCATATAACTCCAGGCGAGGACGCTGGATGAAGTCGCCAATTTTCCGTGCGCCATACATTGCGTCGGGGCCCCGCGTGAGGTTCGCTTGCCATGTGGCGGAGTCGTAGAGATCCGAAGCAAACGGGAACGGAAGCTGATGCGCTAAATTTAAAATGAGCTTATACCGCTCCGTGCGGATGAAGCGCATGGGGTAATACATGGTGACCTCATGGAAGGTGTGGGAACCATAGACTTCCTTCCGGTTGGCGTCGTGATCGGCGTTCAGATCCGGGCGGAAACTATGGCCGTGGAACGTATAGGGAACGGGCTTTGCCTGCGCAGGCTTGGTGCCGGGCAGGCGCACGTCGGCAAACAGTCTGGGCGCAGTCACAGACGTATGGCCCGCGAAGTCTAACAACGTCGGCGTCAGGTCCACCCACGAGATCATAGCATCTGTGGTGGCCACGTGCGGCGTGCCCAGCGGAGCCTTGACGATAAGCGGTAAATGGATGCCCGGTTCGTAAACGGTGGTCTTGGAGCCGGGCATGGCCGTGCCGTTATCCGAGGTGTAAATAATGACCGTGTCGTCGTAGTGCCCGCTTTCTTTTAACAACGCTACCAGCCGCCCCACGCCTTGATCGACGCGGGAAACGGACTCGTAGTATTCTGCTAGCTCTGCGCGCACCGCTGGCTGATCGGGCAGGTAAGCAGGCACGGGAATGGTGGCCGGATCATAGGAAATGTCCACACATCCAGGATGCGGCAGGGTATTACCAAACGCGTTAGGCGAGCCGGGCTGTTCTTTGCGAATCTCCTCACTGCGATGCGGATCTGCGGTGCAGAAATAGAGGAAGAATGGCTGCTCCGCAGCCTCCTTCAGCAGCGGCTCACATTGATTGGCCATCTGCACGGCGTTCCGGGCATTGCCTGCCAGCGTGCGCTGGAAATGATACGTTTCCTCTGGGCCCACGTGGAATTTCCCAATGCGCGCGGTGCGATAGCCGACGGACTCTAGCAAGACAGGCAGGGTTTGCAGCGTGGGGTAACTTTGGAAATGATGATAGGCGTGCTCCAGCCCGAACTGCCCATTGGCATGATTCTGCAAGCCCGTGAGCAGCACCGCTCGGCTCGGGCTACAACTAGCCGCCGTGCAAAACGCCCGCAGACAACGCGTGCCATCCTGCGCCAACGCATCCAGGTGTGGGGTCTTGATGACTTTATTTCCATAGCACCCCAGGTCCAGTCCGTGGTCGTCTGCCACGATCATAACGAGGTTAGGGCGCGGCTTGGCCTCCGCGCTCCAGGCCCCACCAGCCATGACTAGCAATAATGCAATAACTCGTAACATGCGCTCGCCATAGTGGCATCCCCAGCATCCAGCCACCGCTTTCCCCCAACGTGAAGACGGAACGCAAAACCCCCGCTGACCTAACGGCTCAGCGGGGGCTTAAATTTAGACTAGCAGCAGTCCAGCTTACTTCGCTGGGGGAGCAGGAGGCGCGGGCACCTTCACCTTGGCATCATCTGGCCAAGCAGCTCCGGCTGCGATCCATTTCTTCAGCAGCTCGATCTGCGCAGCATCAGGACGGGGGCCTTTGCCTTTAGGAGGCATCGTTTCTTCGTCGGTCTCGGGCAGCATGATGGATTTGAGCATGGCGCTTTCGTCGGGCTTACCGGCCACGATCACTTTGCCAGCCGTATCCTTACCACCCTTCATGGCTCCGGCTTTGGATTCCAGGCTGAGCTTACCTTTGCCTTTGGTGTCGTTGTGACACTTCACACAGGAGGCTTCCAGAATGGGAGCGATGTCTTTGACGAAGTCCTGAGCCAGGACCGGACTAGCAATAATGAGGGTGAGCGAGAGGAGGAGTTTGTTCATAAGGTAAATGAGGTTGGGATTACAAGTTGGCGAAGTGAGCAAAGTCCGGCCAGATCGTCAATCTGAGAGTTCACGAATTGACGGGAGATTGAGCGGAAAGGTGGCCTCCACCGCCTCCGCGTGCTGGAGATTATGCAGGTGCTGGTAAAGTTCGCTGGTCTGGAGCAGTTGCTCGTGGGTGCCCATGTCCACAATGCGGCCATCTTTCATCACCACGATCTTATCTGAGTTCCGAATCGTGCTCAGGCGATGCGCGATGGCAATGACCGTGCGGCCCTTGGCTAGCTCTTCGAGGTCGCCTTGAATCAGGCGTTCGGATTCGCCATCCAGCGCGCTGGTGGCCTCGTCTAACATGAGGATGGGGGCATTCCGCAAGAAGGCGCGGGCGATGGCTAGGCGCTGTTGCTGGCCGCCGCTGAGGTTACAACCTTTATCGCCAATGACGGTGTGATAGCCATTGCTCTGGGCCAGAATGAACTCATGCGCATGGGCGCGCTTGGCGGCTTCAATGATTTCCTCCTCCGTGGCGTCCAGGCGGCCATAGCGGATGTTTTCAATGATGGTGTCGTGGAACAGGAACACGTCCTGGCTGACCACGCCAATGTGCTCCCGCAAGGAAGCCTGGGAAATGCTGCGGATGTCCCGCCCATCCAGGGAAACGCTGCCCTGCTCTGGATCGTAGAGCCGTAGTAGCAGGGAAAAGAGCGTGCTCTTGCCCGCGCCACTCGGCCCCACTAACGCCACGCGTTCACCGGGTTCGATGCGCAGGGTGATGTCTTGCACCGCAGGTTTCCCCTTTTCATAGAAGAAGCTAGCATTCGTGTATTCCACCCGGCCGCTGCACTGCGTGATGACGGTGGCATCTGGCGCATCCGCCACTTTGACCGGGCGATCCATGTATTCAAAAATCTTCGTCGTAGCCGCGAGGCACTTTTGCAGCAGGATGGGAATGCGGCTGAGGCTCTTGGCTGGCGGGTAGAGCCCAATGATGGCCGTATTGAGTGTGATGAAGAGGCCAGCTCCGCCAATGCCTTCGACCTGTGATTTCCAATACACGTAGGCTAGGGCTGCGGCCACCCCAAATGAAGCCACCACTTCGACTAACTGCTGCACCGCCTGCAAGGCCTTTTGCCACTTGAGCATATTGCGGAGCATTTTTTGATTCGATTCATTGAAGCGCTCCACTTCGTAGTTTTCTCGGCTATTGGATTTGACTAACCGAATACCTAAGAATGCTTCCTGCATAATGACATTCATATTCCCTGCCTCTTGCTCTTCTGCCTGTCCCGCCTTACGCACCTTCTTGCTCACTAAGACCACCGGAATAATGCAGAGTGGAAAGAGCACCAACGCCCCAAAGGTGAACATGGGATCAATGGAGAACATGTAAATGACGGTGCCGATGATCGTCAGGGGTTCCTTGATCACGTCAGCGGTGATCTGGGTTAAATTCTGTTGTGCCACCCGCGTCTGATTGAAAACCAACTGCATGAGGTCACCTGATTTTTGCTTATTGAAAAACTCCATGGATTGGCTCAAGATTTTTCTAAAGAGATCCCCCCGGATATCGTCGAGCATGCGGAGGCTTACCCAACTCATGAGGTAGCTGTTGAGATAGCCAAACAAGGCGCGCACCGACATCATGGCGGGGATCAGTAAACACGTCCACATGATCGCGGTAATCGCTCCGCCTCCGTGCGTCCGTTCTGCGAGCGTAAGCGCATGTTGGCCATCAGGGAAAACCTGATCAGAGACATGCTTAATCAGGCGCAGTAAGCCCATATTTACACCCGCATAGATCACCCCACAGAGCACTGCCAGAGCAAAGCGGAACCGGTAGGGGCGAAGATAAGCGAAGAGTTTCTTATACGGTGCGGCGGAAGCTGCGAGAATCTGCGGCATGGACATTTTATCGATGTCCTTGCGGCTGATGCGTTTCATGGCGGAGGGCCCCGCAGGCGGCAACGGGTCGGCAGTGGAGGAAGACATCGCGGATGGACGGGGCAAATGCAGCCCGTGACAAGAGCGAATTTTTTCCAGACCACACGGCTGACGCATGGTGCTAGGGAGTGCGACATTCTTCTTGAATCAGCCTGCATCGCGGACAAGCTGCGGCCCGCTTATGTCTAACTCCTTCCTCGAAATCAAACGCTCCCCCCTCGAAGCTGAACTGCGCGCTGCCGCTGCTAACCGTATCCTCGTCATTGATGGGGCCATGGGGACCACGATCCGTGGCTATGGATTAAATGAGGGGGATGCCCGTGGGGAGCGCTTCAAGACGAATGCCAAGGACTTGCTGAATAATGGGGACATTCTTTCCCTAACGCGGCCAGACATCATCGAGGACATTCATCGGAGGTTCCTGGTGGCGGGCGCGGACATCATTGAAACGAACACCTTTGGCGCGACGAATATTTCCCAGAGCGATCTGTTTATCGAAGATCCGCGCGAGCATGGCGGGCGGAAGGATCCTGAGTTTTTCCAAGGGGTGATAGAAAATCCTTATGTCAGTGAAGTGGTCTGGGACATCAATTACCAGTCCGCTCAGCAGTGTCGGAAGTGGGCGGACCGGGTGGGAAATGATACGGGCCGGAAGCGTTATGTGGCGGGAGCGATTGGGCCGATGACAGTCTCGCTGACGTTCATGGTGGAGTCTGGTGATCCGGCGTTTCGGCCCATGTTATTTGACCAAGCGAAGGCGGCTTACACGAAGCAGATTGAGGCATTGATCGCTGGTGGGGTGGACATTTTGATGGTGGAAACGATCTTTGATTCGCTGAATGCCAAGGCTGCTCTCGTGGCCATTCAAGAGGTGTCCGCCAAGCGTGGTGAGGCCCTGCCGATCATCATTTCCGCAGCCATGGTCAATGGTCGGACGCTGGTGTCCGCGCAGGAACTGAACGCTTATTTCGCCGCCATGCGGCATGTGAATCCGCTGGCAATTGGCATGAATTGCTCCGCCGGGCCGGATGAGATGCGGCCTTACATCGAGGAGTTAGCGGCTAAGGCAGATTGCTTGATTTCGTGTTATCCTAACGCAGGTTTGCCGAATGCGTTGGCGGAGACGGGGTTTGATAAATTGCCGCATCACATGGCGGAACATGCGCGGGATTTTGCGAGTTCGGGCTTTGTCAATATGATGGGCGGGTGCTGTGGAAATACGCCGGAGCACATTGCCGCTATTGCCAAGGCGCTGGAGGGGATTGAGCCGCGGAAGGTGCCCGTGATCGAGCCCTATATGCGGTTGTCAGGATCGGAGCCGTATAACCTAACCAAGGGCGCTAACTACTTGAGCATCGGGGAGCGGACAAACGTGGCGGGATCGCCAAAATTTGCGAAGCTAGTCAAGGAAGATAAGCTGGAAGAGGCCGTGGCCATAGCGCGGCAGCAGGTGGAGAATGGCGCTAACGTGATCGATGTGTGCATGGACGAAGGCCTGATCGACGGCGTTTCCATGATGACGACCTACCTGAATCTGCTGCAAACGGAGCCGGAAGTGACGAAGGTGCCGATCATGGTGGACTCGTCGAAATGGGAAGTGATCGAGGCCGGCCTGAGGTGTCTGCAAGGCAAGGGAATCGCCAATTCCATCTCGCTGAAGGAGGGCGAGGCGGCGTTTATCGAACGTGCTAGTATCGTGAAACGATACGGTGCGGCAGCGGTGGTGATGGCGTTCGATGAGAACGGCCAAGCGGCCAGCTATGAGGAAAAGATCCGTATCTGCGAGCGGGCGTATCGCATCCTGGTGGATCAAGTGGGCTTCCCGCCAGAGGACATTATTTTTGATCCAAACATCCTCACGGTGGCCACGGGCATGGAGGAGCATAACAACTATGCGGTGGATTTCATCAATGCCACGCGCTGGATCAAAGAGAACCTGCCGGGCGCGAAAGTGAGTGGTGGAGTGAGCAATATTTCGTTCAGTTTTCGAGGTAATAACAAGGTGCGGGAGGCCATGCACAGCGCGTTCCTTTTCCACGCCATCAAGGCCGGGATGGACATGGGCATCGTGAATGCGGGGATGCTAGAAGTGTATGAGGAGATCCCGGAAGAGCTGCTAGTAAAAGTGGAAGACGTGCTGCTGAATCGCAGGCCGGACGCCACAGAAATCCTGGTGGATTATGCGGAACAATTCAAAGGCCAGGCGGGCGTGAAGAAGGCGGAAGTGGACCTGAGCTGGCGTGAGCGCAGCGTGGAAGAACGCCTGAAACACGCGCTGCTGCGGGGCATGAATGATTTCATCAACATCGATACCGCTGAGGCGCTGGAGAAATATGGCGTGCCGCTAAAGGTCATCGAAGGCCCGCTGATGGACGGCATGGGCGTGGTGGGCGATCTCTTTGGCGCAGGGAAAATGTTTCTCCCGCAGGTGGTCAAGAGCGCCCGCGTGATGAAGCAGAGCGTGGCCTATCTGACTCCGTTCATGGAGATCGAAAAGAAGGCGCGGATCGATGTTAGGCGATATTTGAAAGAGCGGGCCGCTGGCGTAGAAGAACCCGCGCCCGTGGTGTTAGGAGAAGGTTTCAGCTACACGCCATTTCCCAATCTGACGAAGGACGAACGCAAGATCGAAACGAAGTTTGCCGCGTTTCTCGCGGGGGATCTAGAAAGCGCTGCGCGGAAGTATGAAGCGAAGTTCGGCAATGTGCTGGACCGGAATAACGCGCAGGAATTGAGCACGGATTATGCGGCTAGCCGAGAAAAACTCTGCGAAGCCACGCGAGCCCCAGCGGAGGCGTTCCTCGGTTGTTTGGCCAAAAAGCAGGGCGTAAAGGCGATCTCTTATGAGACTCATCAGTCCGATAGGTCCGATAGGTCCGATAAGTCCGATGCGTCCTATCTTCAAGATCAAGAAGACGATGAGGACGAAGGTTCCTCGCAGGGCAGGATCGTGCTAGCCACCGTGAAAGGGGACGTGCATGACATTGGGAAAAACATCGTTGGTGTGGTGTTGGCGTGTAATAATTATGAGGTCATTGATTTGGGGGTCATGGTCTCGTGCGATAAAATTTTGGCTAAAGCCAAAGAAGTCAACGCAGACATCATTGGCCTCAGCGGACTGATTACGCCGAGCTTGGATGAAATGGTTCATGTGGCTAGTGAAATGGAGCGGTTAGGATTCAAGACGCCGCTGCTGATCGGCGGAGCCACCACCAGCGCGGCTCACACGGCTATTAAGATCGCGCCTAAATACAGCGGTCCCATCGTCCATGTGCTAGATGCCAGCCGCAGTGTGCCCGTGGCCACCAGCTTGATTTCCCAGGAGCATCGCGCGAAATTTGCCGCCGACAACGAGCTCCGCCACGAGGACATGCGGGCCAAATACGGCCAGAAGCGGACGCAGCCGACGCTGACGCTAGCCGAGGCCCGCGCTAAGGGCTTCCAGTGCGACTGGAGCACGCAAGAGATTGCAGTGCCCACAACCACTGACTGCAAAGAAGCAGGAATAAGTGTCCCGACCATCCGCCCATTCATCGACTGGTCTCCGTTCTTCCATTCCTGGGAACTGCGTGGGCGCTGGATTTCTGCTGAGCAGAAATTTTCCTCCTCTCACGAAGACCCTGCCATGCGCGTGCAGGCGGATGAGCAAGCGGCTAAGCTCTATGCAGACGCCAATGCCTTGCTGGAGCGCATCATTGCGGAAGGCCGCTTCACGCCCAAGGGTGTCTGCGGCTTCTTCCCGGCGAATGCCGTGGGGGATGATATTGAAATTTACCCCGATGAATCCCGCACCGTCGTGCGTTGCAAATTCCACACACTGCGCCAGACCCAGATCAAGACCGGGGCCAAGGCTAACCCAAACTATGCGCTCTCCGATTTCATCGCCCCCAAGTCCAGCGGCCGGGCGGATTACCTCGGCGGATTCACGGTCACGATCCATGGCGGGGACGAATTCGCCAAAGAGTTCGATGCCGCTAACGACCCCTACTCCAGCATCATCGTCAAAGCCCTAGCGGACCGCCTAGCGGAAGCCTATGCGGAATATCTCCACCAACAAGCGCGCTATTCCTGCGGCATCGAGAAGCCCGGGGATCTCACCAACGACGACCTCATCCGGGAGAAATATCGCGGCATCCGCCCCGCACCTGGCTACCCGTCACAGCCAGATCATACAGAGAAAAAAACGCTCTTTAGCCTATTAAACGCCACAGAACTCACTGGCTGCGAACTCACGGAGAGCTACGCCATGCACCCCGGCTCCAGCGTCAGCGGCCTGTATTTCAACCACGCCCAAGCCCGCTACTTCGGCATCATGCACATCACGCAGGAGCAACTAGTCGATTACGCTAGCCGCAAGGAAATGCCACTG
>JAYVOP010000210.1:0-5375 GCA_043757865.1 Verrucomicrobiales bacterium
CATTCTCCTCAAGCGTTTCCCGTTAGTGGGTGTGAAGAAAGTCGTCTTTGCCGCTGGCACTCCGAGCCATGGCCCAGGCGAGCACGAGCACCGCGCGGGCTGTCTGCTACTGGCAAAATGTCTCAATGAAAACTTTGGCGATAGCGTGTTAGCCACCGTAACCAAAGGCGGCTGGCCGAACGACCCCACTGCGCTGGACAATGCGGATGCGCTGATCGGCTATAGCGATGGCGGTGGCGGGCATCCGATGAATAACCACCTAGCGGAGATCAATGCCGCTGTGAAACGCGGCATGGGCGTGGGCTTCATTCACTATGCGGTGGAAACCGTCGCTGGTCCTCCAGGTGATGCGTGGCTGAACTGGACGGGCGGCTTTTTTGATTCTAACTGGAGCGTGAATCCACACTGGGAAGCCCACTACGACAAGTTCCCTAGCCATCCCGTGACCCGTGGCGTGCAGCCCTTCGCCATCTCGGACGAGTGGTATTACCACATGCGCTTCCGCCCTGACATGAAAGGTGTGACCCCCATCCTAACCGCTGTGCCCACCGCCGAAACCCTGCTCCGCAAGGATGGGCCGCATGAAGGCAATCCCGCCGTGCGTGCCGCCGTGGCCGCTGGGGAGCCCCAGCACATGATGTGGGTAAGCGAGAACGAAGGCGGCAGCCGCGGCTTCGGATTCACAGGAGCGCACTACCATAAGAACTGGGAGAACGACAACTTCCGCCGCGTGGTGCTCAACGCGATCACTTGGATCAGCAAAGCCGAAGTCCCCGCCGAAGGCGTCCCAATCAAGCCTCTCACCCCAGAGGAAGCCGCCGCCAACCAAGACCCCAAAGGTAAAAAATAATCCTACTCCTACTCTCAGTAACCCCATAAACTAACATCATGCTAAACGAACTCCAGCCCACTCTCGAACTCGATCCCACCCGTCGCAGTTTCATCAAGACCGCTGCTGCTACTGCCACCGTGGCGGCCGCCAGCCTCCCCATCGAACTCTGCGCCCAAGTGGGTGGCAGTGACCAAGTGAAACTAGCGCTCATCGGCTGCGGAGGTCGTGGGGGTGGTGCCGCCAAGCAGAACCTAGGTTCCAAGGAAGGCAACGTAAAGCTAGTGGCCATGGCAGATGCCAAAGCGGATCGGCTCAATGGCACGCACGACACCCTCAAGGGATTATTTCCTGACAAGGTAGATGTGAAAGACGACAAGAAATTCGTGGGCCTGGACGGCTATCTGCAAGCGATCAACGAGGCGGACCTCGTGATCCTAGCCACGCCTCCCGGCTTCCGCCCCCGGCACTTTGCCGCAGCCGTGGCCGCAGGGAAGAACATCTTTTCTGAAAAGCCTACCAACGTGGATGGCCCGGGCGCGCGCATCTACCATGAAGCCGCAAAGTTAGCCGATAGCAAGAATCTGAAAGTCGTGGTGGGCCTGCAACGGCATTACCAAAACTGCTACCTAGCCGCCCTCGCCCAAGTGAAGGCCGGCCTGCTAGGCGACATCGTTTCCGGCCAAGTCTATTGGGATGGGAACACGCCGTGGGTCAAACCCCGCGTGCCGGGGCAGACGGAAATGGAGTTCCAGATCAACAACTGGTATTTCTTTGTCTGGCTCTGCGGAGACCATATCGTAGAGCAGCACGTGCATAACATTGATGTCTTCAACTGGTTCCTCAGCGAGGCCCTGGGCGCACCTAACGACCAGCCTGTGCATCCCATTTCCGCCCAAGGCATGGGTGGCCGTCAAGTGCGCACGGGTAATGAGTTCGGCCAGATCTATGACCACCACTATGTAGAATACACTTACCCTAACGGGATCATTCTCAATGCCCAATGCCGCCACCAACCCGGCACCTTCCAGAACGTCTCCGAGACCATCCTCGGCACCAAGGCCATCCTCCACATGGATGGCAACAGTCACGTGGCGGTGATCCGAGATCGCGCGGGCAAAGTGCTCTGGAGCTACAAAGCAGAGGAGAACCCGGACCCCTACCAAACGGAGCATGATTTCCTGCACAAGGCGATCCGCAATAACACTCCGGTAAATAACGCCCACTATGGCAATACCAGCTCCTTTACCGCCGTGTTAGGCCGCATGGCGACCTACAGCGGGAAACAAGTGAAATGGGATGACGCTTGGAAGTCTGACAAGACCGACTTCCCGGACAAACTGGCCTGGGACGCGCCTAGCAAGGTGAACCCCGATGCCAGCGGTGCCTACCACATCTCTGTGCCCGGCGTGGATGCCGCTTGGTAAATCCAAGGAGCCGGGGCCTTCCGCCCAGAGCCTACCGACACCCATGATTCAGAGCCGGGGCCGCCAAGCCCCGGCTCTTTGCGTGGGTTTACTGGCGAAAGATAAAATACACCGCACCTAACAGGCAACATCCCGCCCACAGGAAATCCAGCCGCACGGGCTGGTCTAGATAAATGACCGCAAAGGGCACGAACACCGCCAAGCTGATGACCTCCTGCATGACCTTCAACTGCGCAGGGCTGAGTCCGCCCGCATAGCCGATACGGTTGGCGGGCACTTGCAGAAGGTATTCAAACAGAGCGATGCCCCAACTAATCATGGCCGCCCACAGCCACCATGTGGTTTTCATAGTCTTCAGATGACCATACCAAGCATAAGTCATAAAGAGATTCGAGAGTGTGAGCAGACCAATAGTTTTACAGAGGACAAGCCAATTCATAGTCTTCTGGGATAAGGCGTGGGGGCGGCAATGCAATGTTAAATTTCACGCCCGCTAGCGGGAAACGGCGGTAACCTGTGGACACGAAAAAGCGCCTAACGAGCCGCAGGTCCGGCAGCGTTAGGCGCTTAGAGGAAATGGAGGGAGAACTAGGCTTGGCTGTGCTCTTGGACGTAGGTCACGACATCCCGCACGCTCTGGAGTTTCTCAGCTTCTTCATCTGGAACTTCGATGGAGAATTCTTCTTCAAAGGCCATGACTAACTCGACGGTATCAAGCGAGTCAGCGCCTAGGTCTTCAATAAATTTAGCATCTAGGACGACCTGCTCAGCGTTGACGCCAAGTTGATCGACAATGATATCTTTAACTTTTTCTTCGATGGATTTTTCGGACATAAATGGATTGTGGGTAGTAGGAAACAGGAGGGTTGGTCTTTCGTAAGAGGCGGACTGCTTAAACTCCCGCACTGGGATTGCAAGGAATTTGTAAATGGGGGGAAACGAGGTGATGAAACACTTGTCAGGGAAGTTCCCAGAAGCTGTGATTGCGAAATTTTAGCACCCGATTATGGAGCGTGCTTGCCGCCTCGTTTTGCCTGACATGAGCCCCCTCCTCATGAGCCCCCCTCCTAGCTCCTCCGCTCCCCTGCCCACCGCCCCGCCTGTCAGGGCGGAAGAGCGTTCCGTGGTGATCGATACCTTGAAGGCGCTGGCCTCCCAGATCATCGTGCTGCACCATCTGGTGGCCTACGGTCCGCTGGCGGAGGATGTGCGGCGGGCTGCACCTCGCTTCATTCAATGGATGTATGATTATGGGCGCTGGGCTCCGCAGGTGTTTCTGGTGATTGCGGGCTACCTGCTCGCGCGCGGCTATGCCCCGGCGGCGGTGTGGGCGGGCGGCACCTTAGGGCAGGCGATGAAGAAACGTTACCTGCGGCTGATCTTGCCGTATCTGGTAGCCCTGATCCTAGCCGTGGTGGCCGCCGCAGTGGTGCGGCCGTGGCTTCCAGATGATCCTAGCATCCCTCCGGCACCCTCGTGGCATCAATGGGCCGCGCATGTGGCGTTGATGCAGAATGTCATGGGCATCGATGGGCTCTCGGCGGGCGTCTGGTATATCGCGATTGATTTCCAGCTCTTCGTGCTCATGGCTGCGCTGCTCTGGTTAGGGAAATTTACGGCGTCCCCACGCGGCTGGCCGCTGGCGTTCATCAGCCTGGGCATGGTAACGTCCCTGTTGTTCTTCAATCGGGATGAGGCGCTGCAAGATTATGCGCTCTATTTCTTCGGCACGTATAGCCTGGGAGCCATGGCCTACTGGTTAGGCAAGGCCCGCGCGCGCTGGCGGTGGCTGGCCGTCTGCGGCGTGGTGGCGGTAGTGGCGGTGGCCTTGGTGCTACACTTCCGGGGGCGGCTGGTGCTGGCATCGGTGGTGGCCAGCGTCTTGTTTTTACCGCATTGCTGGCAGCGCCCCAGCCCTGTCCGCTGGCGGGGGTTCGAGTTCCTGGGCCGCATCTCCTATTCCCTCTTCCTTGTGCATTATCCCATCTGCCTGCTAGCCAATATGGTCAGCGTGCGCTGGGACATCCATCGGCATGGCAGCTCGGCCGCATGTGCGGTGGGAGCGTGGATCGTCAGCCTAGCGGTGGCGGCGGTCTTTCATCGCTGGGTGGAAGTGCCGTGTGCGCGGCTCGGACGGCGGCGGCAATGAGTGCCATGAGGGCGGCACCCGTCCTTGGACTGCTAGGGGACTGCGCGCAGCAGGGCGTCTGCGGTGGGGAAGGGGTGGGCTTGGAGTTTGGTCAGCTGGGGCAGATCTCCGTATTTCAAGGCTCCGGGGAGGAAGTTGACATCGTAGATGTCCGTGATGGTCGCAAAGCCAGGGGCGCTGGGATCATAGACGGTGCCTACCAACGCGGGGCCGGCCATGGCTCCGGCGGCGGCGGCCAGGAGGGTGCCGTGGGGGCCAGCGGCTAGGGCTAACTGGTCGGTGGGGAAATCGGAATTGGTCTGGAGCATCTTTAACAGGCTCAGCACATCATGCACGCGCTGGACGAGGAGCGGAGCGTTGTAACCGTAGGTGTAAGCGGCGGCTTCTCGGGGGTTAGGCACCTTGCGTTGGTGCTCCAGAGTGGGCCAGAGTGGGAGGGGGCGGGCGACGGCCCAGCCGTGCTCCAGCCACACTTGGACCTCCGGCACGGGTTGGCCATCGGCAGTCGTTAGCTCACTGAGCCAGACCACGACGCGATGTTCCCATTTTAACGGTTGGAAGAAGGTGACGTTCGTCTGTTCCCCGTGAGTCTCGTTGCGCACGGTGCCGTCGATCTGGAGGTAAGTGGCGTGAGCGGTTTGGGCCGTAGTTGGTTGCCACTGACACTTCCCGGTGCTCGCCAGATCCCGCTGCAGCAGGGTTTGCCACCCCGTGCGGTAGGCCTGCGGAGCCTTGTCCAAGGCGGCTTGGCCCGCCTTGATGAGCGTGGTGACGATGGCGCGCTCTGCTCCCGGCCCGCTGGCCGGAGCGGGATGCTCGGCATCCCAGACGGTGAGATCTGCGGCCGTCTGGAACGTGAATTCCCGCTCGGGAGGGGCTTCGGATAAATGCAGGAGGTGCCGCGCAAACCACCTTTCCATGCCCCGGCGGCTCAGTTGGTTATAATTATGCGGATAGGGGGTCGTCTGCG
>JAYVOP010000211.1:0-20359 GCA_043757865.1 Verrucomicrobiales bacterium
GAGCACGATATTCCTGCTCGCGGTGGCGGTGATCTTACCGGTGCCAGTGGCGACAATGTTCGCGCCTTCGGCAACGAGGACAGTGCCAGCCTCCACTTCCAGACTCCCGCCCGATGCCAGCGCGATAACGTTCGTGAGAGTCAACGTAGCCCCCTTCGCATGGACCACGACACGCGTCACCCCTGCGAGTGAAATATCGCTGGATTGCCCGCCAATGCGCGCTCCCCAGCCGATCCGAAACGTGCGATCTACTGCGGAAAAGCGAAGTTGCCCCGGCTCAGCGCCCGAAACCGTGAGCGGTCCGCCACGTCCGCTTTTGTCCGTAAATACGATTTCACTCCCTGAGCGCACGATGGTGAAATCTGCCGGGAGCAGCCTCGGCACCAGCACGAACGCCGCAGTGACGATGCAAGCCGCGATCAGAGCGGGCTTTTTCCAACGGAGACGCCGCACCCCCGTGCGGAAGGCTAACTCACGGTGGATGACGGCTAGCTCCCGGCCAAGATCGAGCGCTGTGCCGAAGCGCCGTTCAGGCTGCGCATCCATCGCACGGATGATCAGGCCATCCCAGCGGCGGAGCGTCCCTGATATCCTAGAGGGATTTTGGAATACACCGAGGGGAAGCTCCCCAGTAAGCATCTCGTAGAGCACCACTCCGAGCGCATAGATGTCCGCGCGACGATCCACGGGCGCGCCCGGCTTCGTTTGCTCCGGGGCGGCGTAAAGCGGCGTGCCGACGCCAGCGGAGGAAAGCGTGAGCGCGGACGCGGACGCGGCGGCGGCGTTTTCGCCTAGCAGCTTCGCGAGACCGAAATCGGCCACCTTCACGCGGCCATGCGAATCAATGAGAATGTTGCCAGGCTTAATGTCGCGGTGGACGCAGCCCTGGTCGTGCGCGTAGGCCAGCGCGCTGCACAACTGCTCAATCAGCGGCAGCGCGATGGCCTCCGGGATTTTCCCTGCCGAGATCAACTGCGCCAGATCACCGCCCGCCACGTATTCCATCACGATGAACGCGTCCCCGTCCGCCGTCCGCCCATAACTGTGCGCAGTGACGATGTTCGGGTGGTTCAGCCGCGCCATCGTCCGCGCCTCGCGCTCGAAGCGTTCACCAAAGCTCGGATCATGATCTTGTGCAGAAATGAATTTGATCGCCACGTCCCGATCCAGATCAAGCTGCCGGGCGCGGAAAACTGTTCCCATCCCCCCTCGTCCTAGCAGCGCTTCCACGCGGAAGCCGGGAATCGCGTCGCGCACCTCACTGAGGGAAAGCTCAGCGGCGGGCGGCTCGTCCGCACCGCCGAAGAGCAGACAGCGCGGGCACATTCCACCTAGCGCTGCCGAGGGTGAAAAGGCGTGGCCGCACTGCTCGCAACTCTCCTGCCTCATGAGAAAACCTCCATCAGCGCGAGCAGCTCATTTTCTACGTCTGCGGGATTGCTAAGCGTGTCCGCGATCTCGCGCTGAAGCTCCGCGCGGTATTTGGCCCGGAGCCGCGCGACGGCTTTCTTGACGGCGTTTTCAGAAAGCCCGAGCGACGCACCCGCTTCCGCATATCCAAAGTGGCTGGTGTCCCGTGCGAGCGCGGAATGCAACACTTCAAAGAGCGCCCCTTTCCCCGCCGCCACATGTTCCGTGCGCAGCGCCACCAGCACGCGCTCCAACACCGTAGAAATCCACCGGCGGTCAAAGATCCGCTCTGGCGAGAGCGCATCCACCAGTTCCGCCGCATAGTGCCCCTCCGCCATCGCCACGTCGAGCGAGAGCAGGGCTTCACCCCCACCGCGTTTCTGCGCACTGGCCGCGCGCCATTGGCCATTGAGAAAATTTTCAAACGCGGAAAGGAAAAATGTGCGCAGACGGCCGCGCTCCTGGTCCGCGCGCTTTACTGCCTGGCGTCGCACCAGTTCACTGTAGAATCCCTGCACGGAATCCTCCGCATCCTCCACCGACCATCCCCGCCGCCGGGCGTAAAAATAGAGCGGCTCCCAATACAACGTCATCAACTCCCCGAGCGCTCGCGTGGCCGCCCCATCCTCCGCACTTGCGCGGAGGACGAGACTCCAGCGGGAGATCGGCATCAGTGGCTGTTTTTCGTGTGAAGGAACGGGCATTTTCAAATCTCCAAAGGCGGGACCTAGCGGACTTTTTCCAGGACGCGGTCAAATTTGTTACAACTTCTGCGGGAGGCCTTCGTGGCGATGGGATCACCGTTCTGCCAACCCGCGAACTGCGAGGCCAGCGCGAAGTTGACGATCCTGTGCATGAATTTTGGCGGAGTTTTCAATCTGTCGGCGGGTGGGGAATGAGACTTATCCGGGGGGAGCCTCAGCTTGAGGCAGTCGGCCAACTAATGGCGTCAACCCGTGGGTTGCAACCGAATCGCAGCGACATCCGCCATTTTCGCAGGACGGCCTCTGGCTGCGAAGACCTGCGGCAGGGAAGACTTTCCCACGCCGTCGGAAGACTTGCCCAGCCTCAGGGAAGACTTGCCTAGCCTCAGGGAAGACTTGCCCAGCCTCAAGGAAGACTTGCCCACGCCGTCGGCAAGTCTCTCCCGCCGCCACATCTTGATGCCACTGCGTCATTTCCCGTCGAGAAAACCATAGCGGCACGTGAACGGGCTTCACTCCCGTTACTGCACCTGCACCTTGTTCACCACCCCATCCTGGCTGGTGATGTCTCCGGGACTGGCATCATCAAGGCCAAGGGGCTGGCGGAGGCTTTGGCGATAAAGGTGCATGTCACGGAACCGTGGATTCGCCCAGGGAGATCCCCATCCCGTCCATTAATCATCAATAATCCTAGATTTCTGTTGTTTTTATAAATACAATAGAGTAGCTTCAGCACCGTTTAACCGCTTTTTGCCCGTGCCAACCGACCAAACCCCGACACGCCATCCACGATCCACCTTCTGCCATTTCTGGGCAGCAGCGGGTTCGTCCCGCTCGCGTGCCCTGCTGGCCAGCGTGCTCAGTTTAGCCTTGCTGGCGGGCGGCGGGGCGCAGACCACGACTTATTCTCCCGTGGTGGGCTTTGTGAAATTGACGCTCGCGGGTACCTCCCATGGCTCTGGGGAAAACTATGTGGCCCCCGGCCTGCTAGAGGAGGAAGCCTTCCGGGGCGTGACGGTGGCTGGCGCGCCTGCGGCTAACTCCCTGCAAGCAGTGAGTGCGGCGTGGACCACCAATCAATTCGTGACCAATGCCTCCGCGCACAGCCATTTCGTAGAAATCGTGGCCAGCAGTAATGCCAATGCGGTGGGGCTCTACACGGACATCGTGAGCCACACGGCGGACACGCTGACCACGGTGGATAATTTCGCCTCGCAGTTAGTCGGCGGGGAAACGATCGTGATCCGCGCTCACAAGACCGTGGCCAAGCTCTTTGGCGCAGCGGATGAATCCGAGCTGGGCCAGGGGGCCTCCACCACCTCCGACACCGTTTCCGTGATGTCTCCGGGCGTGAATCCCTCATTTAACAGTTTCTACTATCGCTCCGGCGGTGGCTTTGGCGGCACCGGCTGGCGCACGACCACGAACCCCTTAGCCGATCAAGCGGCCACGCCCGTGCCACTGGGGCAGGGCTTGCTGGTGCAACGTCGCCAAGCCACGGATCTGAGCGTGGTGATCGAAGGCTACGTGCATCAAGGCCCGCTGCGCATCCCACTGAAAACGGGATATAATTTGATCGATCCGCTGGCTCCCATCACGAATCAGTCGGCCACGGCGGGACCAGCTTTTACCATCGGCGGCACGCCCTCTAGCACCACCATCCCGAGTGGGTTAGGAAATACCTTCAACACCGGCAGCACGGCCACGGCTGATGTGCTCAATATTGCCTCCGCAGGATCGCTGGTTAGTTACTATCAACGTGCGGCTGGCAGCTTCGGTGGCCCAGGCTGGCGCACCACCACCAACCCCCTGGCGAACGCGGAAACGACGATCATTCCCGCCAATGTTTCTCTCCTAATCCAACTCCGCAGTGGCGATACTAAATGGAATCGCCCGCAACCCTTTACCATCCCATAAACCCCAAACTCCACCATGTCTGCTTCATCTACCAAATCCCTCCTCCTCGCCCTCAGCGCAGTCGCCCTGCTGGCACCTAAAGCCGTGCTGGCGAACATGAGCACCGTCACTTACTCCGCCCAGGAACCCGGCGGCGGCCTCGGGCTGCCGAGCGCAGAAGAGGTTTCCGTAGGAGCATTGATTCGTTTTGGCTACTTTGATGCCTCAGTTGATTTCAGCAACATGTGGAGTGACGTCAGCTTGCTGAACACGCACTTTACAGAACTTGCCACCTCACTGGTGGGCGATTTCGGTGGCGTGACCATCATCGATAATGCGGGCGTAAGCTCCGAGGGAACTCCCGGCACTCCCAGCGGTTCGGCCGGCGTCTTTGCCGCCAGTGTGAGCCTGGATGCTAGCGTGCTCGGGCTCGCCAGCACACGGATGTATATCTGGGCCTTCGATACTAGCACCACCGGAGCTGCCACTGCCCAGGGGATCTTCTCTGGCAGCGAATGGATCATCGGCTCTAGCCCCACCCTGACGTTTGATATTTCCGGCGTCTCCCCGACTGGCCCTGGTGACGTTTACCTAGCCACGCAAGGCCCCGAAACCGCGCCTAATGCCAAAGGGATGATCAATAAACTGATCCCCATCGCCACCGTGCCAGAGCCCTCGTCGCTGCTGTGCCTCAGCCTCGCGGCCTTATGCATTACCCGTCGTCGTCGTCCATGAACTGTCTCGCCCTCTTGGCCAGCCTAGCCGCTGCCAACTTCGCCCTGGCTGGTCCGGTCACGCTCTCCTGGAGCGCGCAAGATCCTGGTGCTGGGCTGTGCCTCACGAATGGCAGTCCGCTGGCCATCGGCTCCACCGTGCGGCTGGGCTACTTTGATTTAGCGGCTGGTGAATTGGATGCCCGCTTTGCGGATCCTGTGGACCTCGCCAGCCATTTCACCGTGCTGGCCACCACCACCGTGGGCTCATTTGCGGGACAATCATTTCTCGAGGCCCCTGATCTGAACCAGAGCGGGACCACATTGGCAGAGGCCCCAGGGTGCTTTGCCGCCAACCTCAACTTTACCCCCGCTGCCAATCCCGCAGCCCTCGACGGCAAACGCTGCTACATCTGGGCCATGAATGCCGCCACGGTGCCAGCGGCTAGCTACCACGGTATCTACTCCCACCATGCGTGGATCATTAATGCAGGCGGCTTCGGCAATATCCAGTGGGATCTGAGTCAAGTCTCTGTCAGTGATCCTCGGGATCTCATCCTGGGACATCGCGGACCGCAAGTCTCACCCGTCGTCGGTGGCTCCGTGCTCCGTTTAACGAATACCGCCCAACTCCGCATCGACCGCTCCGATGCCGACTCCGATGGCGCGTCGGCCCTGCTTGAAGAAGCCTTCGCCATGGACCCCACCCATGCCGATGGAGCCAAACTCCCCCGCCTTAGGACCACGACTGGCCAAGCGGCTCTCGCCTTCACCCGCAAGGCCGGTGGCGTGACCGTCGCGGATGGCTCCTACACCGCTGCTGGCCTGCGTTACATCATTGAAATGTCCTCCGATCTAAAAGGCTGGACGCCCTGCCAATCAGCCACCCAGCCAGCCCTAACCGTGCAACCCGGAACCACCGCAGGCACGGAAGACGTAACCCTCACCCTCACTGCCGAGAACCTAGCCGCTGGCTGCCAATTCGCCCGCGTGCGCATCGAGCGCGTGGAGTAAAGTAAGCTCTAGGTGACGGCAGCGATGAAAGCGGGGCTGCGATCCATGGCGGCGGCATGAACTCTTTGCTGCTGACCGCAAGCCGGATGCTGGCAACTGCTTTGGTGGCTCTTGGGCACGCGCTGGCCGTCGAGGTTGCGGAGGCATGCACACGTAAACATTCTTCGTCTAGATGTGATGAGCATTATCCCAGACGTAGATAATCGGAAGGTAGCAGGATCTCCTGCCAACGCCGTTCGATGGCTGGACCCTCACCATGACATAGGCAGAGTTCCGAGGTCCAAGGACCATCCCACAGGTAAATACGGTGGCTGGACCATAATTTTTCGCCAAATCATCAATCAAATTGACCAATGCACTGGCTCGCAGGACTTGAGGTTCTGATTGCATTTCTGCCCCCGCCTCCTACCCGTCCCGTCCCATGGAGCATTTTGATCTACAATCCACGCCTGAGCGCACGATCCTGGACCTGCGGACGATCGGTCTGGAGGACTTACCAGTGTTAGGGCATTATACTTACCGCCGAGCCGCTAAAGGGCTGGGGAGGGAGGTGCATCAGCATCACTATGAGGTTTCTTTCCTAGCCAAAGGGGTGCAGATCTATGAGACGGAAGGGCAGCGCACGGTGCTGCGGGGCGGGGATCTTTACCTGACCCGTCCTGGGGAGGCGCATAGCACGGCGGGACAGCCGGAGGAGAAGGGGGACGCGTATTGGGTGTTCCTGCGCAAGCCGGAGCCCAAGCAGGCTTTCCTAGGCCTAACTGTGGCGGCCACGCAGGCGCTGATGAAGGCGCTGGATGAGGGGAAGCGCTCTGCGCGGGCCTCGGCGGCTATCACGCGACATCTCCAGGAGATTTTCCGGCTGTGGCCTGCGGTCACCACGGACCCGTTGAGCCTAGCGGCGGTGGAAGCGAGGGCGAGGTTGCTGGTGGTGGAATTAGCGTATTGTTTCTGCCATGATCTGAGCCAAGCGATGGCCGGGCCGATCAGTAAGGCGCTGGATGTGCTGCGCGTGGAGGGCAACTGGGGGGTCTCCCTAGCTGATCTAGCAGCAGTGGCGAATTTGTCGGAGGCACGGTTTAAAGTGCGGTTTAAAAATGAGGTAGGCCTACCGCCGGGAGAGTATTTGATTCGGCGGCGGATTGAGAAAGCGAAATATTGGCTGCGCAAGTCCGCACACCCGATCATGCGGATCAGTCAGGAGCTAGCATTTCCCACGGCGCAATATTTTGCCACGGTTTTCAAGCGTTACACCGGGCGGCGGCCGCAAGAGTATCGGGATCGGAAACGGTAACGCTAACGGTATTCCCCCACGCCGGGAGTCTCTGGAGGAAAGGCTAAGGTCACGATGCTGTCCGTGCGTTGCCAGACGACGGTGTAGTATTCTCCGTTAGGGCGGAAGGGGTCTTGGGGGACGCGGTATTCCAGGCCATCTGGTAATCTGCGGGGAGCGAGGCGCTGAGTGCCCGCGGAGTGATCCAGCCAGCGTTCGACCTCGGCGGGCGGGGCGTTGAAACGCAGCGTGAGGGCTTGGGTGAGACTGTGCTCGGGCTGGAGAATCTTTACCTCACTAGCAGAACTAGGCAGGGGATAGAGCCGCATTTCCTTGGCAATGGAGTCGGCAGTGATTTCGGACTTGGGGTGGGAGGAAGCGCTGTCGTCGTTCATCAACAGAAAGATTACGGCTAGGCCTAAGAGCACGATCACGCCCAGGAGCTGGAGGATCATTTTCCCCGTCACGCGCTCTGGAGCGGGGGCCCTGTGGGCAGGTGGGAGGGCTGCGGCTGGCGGCGGCGGTAAGGGGCGGCGGGGAGGGGGCAGAGGCATGGCGGAGCTGGAAGGTTAGTTGATGATGCTGAAGCCGCGCACGTTGGTAAGATCGGGGATGCGGTGCGCTTCCTTGGCTTTGATGTGGTGGGCTAGCGCGCTGTTCACTTCAAGTTCTTCCAAGAAATCTTTAAGTTCCGTTTCCTGGGCGGCCATGACTTGCATTTCCACGCGGCCATCGGCTAAATTGCGCACCCAGCCAGTGACATCGAAGCCTAACGCGAGGCGCTTAGTGGCGTAGCGGAAGCCCACGCCTTGGACGCGGCCTGTGTAGAAAATTTGACGTGCAGGCATGAGACGTTAGGAGTTAGGATGGCGGCTGGTCGCGTTGCTGGCGGAGGTTGTTGGAGACCTGCTGGAAGGCATCGTTCAGATACATCCAGCCGGACGCGAAGACGAAGATCCCGGCTACCACCGTGGGAATGATGAGCGGGATGTGCGTCCACTGCGGGGCATCTAACATGAGCCAGCCTAGGGCGGTCATTTGCAGCACCGTGGCTAGTTTTCCGGTCCAATGCGGGCGGATGATGACGCTGCCGCTGTGGATGACGATGAGCTGCATGCCGCGCACAGAAAGGATGTCCCGGGACAACACTAACACCGGAAACCAACTGGGAAAGCGCTGGCCATCCCCCCAACTAATGCTGGACATGGTGATGATCCCAGTGAGGAGCAGGAGCATATCCGCCAGGGGGTCCAGCTTAGAGCCGAGCACGCTGCATTGGTTGAATCTCCGAGCCACCCAGCCGTCGATGCCATCACTAATGGCCGCCACGGCAAAGGCGAGGATGGCGGCTAGCCGCCACGTCAGTTCTGCTCCGGCCCCCTGCTCCACGCGGTGCGCGTAAGTGAGGGCACAGCCGACGAAGACGGGGATGAGCGCCAGCCGGGTCAGCGTGATGAGATTTGCGACAGTCAGAACTCGGATCCTTTAGGATTCTGCCCGCATCTGCTGGGCGAATTGGCAGAGCTTTTCGAGCTGGGTTTTGGGGAGATCATCCACCACTTTGATGATCCCATGCACGTCCACCACGGAGAAAGTATTGCCCATCAGCCCCTCCTTCATGGTGACGCTGAAGACGTTTTTCCAGAAATATTCCTCCGTGCGGAAGCCGCCCAGCCCTTGGCGGATGATGAGCAGGCGCTCATTGGTCACCACGACGACGTCCGGGCGGGATTTAATCATGCGCTTCTTTTGATGCGCTAGGTAAAAGATCTTTTCGTCCCGGGCCATGATGTGGCTCATGGTTTGATAGACTTCCGCCACCACATCCGGCTCCTGGCCTTCGTCCATGTGGTGCGTGAGTTGTTCTTCCACATCGAAGATCTCTTCCAGGGGCTGCCACCCGGCCATGCCTTCATAAAAGATGAGATCTCGGCGGCCCACGTGGCCTTCATTTAACATCGTCAGAATCTGCTCTTCGTCGTAGGGGCCGTGCTGTTGCTCGTTTTTATGAATGAAGATTTCCATGGAGAGTTAAGGTAATGGGGATGATCCGAGAGTTATAGAGGTGTAAGTTCCCCGAACGATAACGACCCGCCTCAGGACACTCAAGCTAAATTATGCTACCGGAAAGAAGAATCTCCCACCCGCATGGGCCGAGCCCCGGCGGCTCCGGCCTTCCCCGGATCCATTTCCTAGGCTAGTCCCGCGGTTCACCCTGCCGGCTAGACGGCCCGAAGAGCCGGATCGCGGTGCCGCAATACATGCAGCGGAACCAGGCGAAAATGAGCAGGTGCAGCGAGAGGCTGAGCACATAACCCAGGCCGGGGATGAGGTGCGCGCGGCTATTTTTGAAGCAACGTTTGGAGAAGAAAAGATGGCAGCTACAGACCCGACAGCGCGTCCGGGAAATGAACCAGACCTCCAAAAATCCGAGCGTGAAGACGATGCCCACCCAGGTGATCGTCTCGCTAATGGGGCGCACTTCGTTATCCCCCGTGAAGAATAAATAGATGGGTAGGGCGATGCAAGTGAAGGCGAGCCCGACCCGCCACAGCACGGCAATGAGCGCGCCCGAGATCGCCCGCAGCGGCCAGGGATAGAGCACCCCCCGGCGGGTCCAGCGGGACAGGGTGGAGCCTTTGGAGAGTTTGGCCGGGCCTCCGCCCGTCTCGCGGGAGTTCTCCGTCCGTTTTAGCGGCTGAATGCCGCGCCCACCCTCCGTATAGTCATCTAACGTCTGAAAGCGCGTGCGCTCCACCCCTTGCCAAGTGGCATCCACTGCGGGCTTGGCGGCATTGGTAAACGCCTCCGCAGCAGGACGAGGCATGGGTGCGCCTACCGGAGCGGCGGGCGGGGGCTCGATGATGGCCTCCGGGATGTCATCCTCCGTGTGATCCACCTCGGCCTCTGGGATGTCATCATAATTGACGCTGGCGGCTTGGTGCATTCTCTCTTGGGCGATCTTGACGAAGAGCCGCACGGCGGAGAGCCCGGGCACTAGGGAAATCCGTCCGCGCTTCCTCCCGAGGGTTTCTAGGCCTTGCGCGAGCACCTGGGGATCCGCGGCGGCTAGGGCCGCCAGATCCTCCACGCCTAGCTCCGCCAGGAGCGCGGATAGTTCAGGTTGGAGGCCGGGGATTCGGTCTAGGGGAAGCATGGTGGGGGGGAGGGGGAGTGGAGCGCGCACGCTATTTCTCAATCTGCTATTCGTCACCCTTTATCTGCTATGACTCCAGATTTTCTAACAAGACCGCGATTTGGGATAACTTCTGCCCGAAGTCCATGATCCGCTGCTGGAAATCCGCCACCACCGCCGCGGGGGCGCGCGCCATGAAACTCTCGCTCCCCAGCTTCGCTTGCGCCTTGGTGATTTCTTCCTGCAGCTTGGTGCGCTCCTTCTTGAGCCGGGTGCGCTCCGCGGCCACATCAATGAAGCCCTCCAGGGGCAGATACATTTCCCCCAGATCCGTGAGCGCCACGGGCGTGCCCGTGGGGGGCACATACGCGGGATCTAGCCGCAGTTCCGCCGCCCCGATCAACTGCCGCAGCACCTTGGCCTCCGCCGCCACCCAGTCCACGCTGGGCTTCAGCACTAACGTCACTTTCTTATTCGTGCCCAGGTTGTATTCCGACTTCAAATTCCGCGTCCGGGCCGCCGTGGCGTAGATCGCCTGAGCCTTCAACTGCGCGCCCTGCACCCGTGCCGCGTCCGTAGGGTCTAACACCTTAGTCCCCACCAGTTGATGCTGCATCAGAAACTCCCCAGGCTGCGCGAAGCCCAACGTCTCCCAGAGTTCCTCCGTCAGGTGCGGCATGAAGGCATGCAGCAGCGGCAGAAACCTCCGCAGCACCGTATCCTGCGTCACCAGCGGGCTTGCGCTTGGGTCATCCTTGATCGTTTCCAGATACAGATCGCAATAGTTTGCCCAAGCGAAGTCATAGAGCAGATTGGCGGCGGTATTGAACTCATAATTCGCCAAGGCCGCGGCTAGATTGCCTTGGAGCGCATCCAGTTTGGCAATGATGTCGATCGCATAAATGCTGGCCGCCGCCACCTCAAAGCCTAGCTCCGCCGTGCTCAGCACCCCTTGCATGAGCCGGTAACGGCACGCGTTGAAGAGTTTATTCGCGAAATTCCGCCCTTCCGCGATCTGCTGTTCATCGAACTTCACATCCGTGCCCGTAGCCGCGATCCGCATCACCCCGAAGCGCAGCCCATCCGCGCCATACTTGGCAATGAGGTCCAGCGGGTCGGGCGAATTCCCCAAGGATTTGCTCATCTTGGCGCCATTCTTATCACGGATGATGCCAGTGAAATAGACATTCTTAAACGGCATCTCACCCATCCACTCAGCGCCCGCCATAATCATCCGGGCGACCCAGAAGAAAATGATGTCCGGCCCGGTCACCAAGTCTGTAGTGGGATAGAAGGCCCGCAGCGTAGGATTCTGCGCATCCACCGCCGCATCCCCCGTCCAGCCCATGGTGGCAAAGGGCCACAGCCACGAGCTGAACCACGTGTCCAGCACGTCTGGGTCCTGCGTCCAGCCTGCCACGGGCTCCGGAGCCTCCAGGCCGCAATACACCTCCCCATCCGCGTGATACCACACCGGCACCCGATGCCCCCACCAGATCTGCCGGGAAATGCACCAGTCCTGAATGCCTTCCAGCCAATGGTCATAGACCTTAGCCCAGCGGTCCGGGTAAAACCTCATCCGACCCTCACCCACCACTGCCTTAGCTTCCGCCACCCTGGGATACTTTAAGAACCACTGTTCGCTGAGCCGCGGCTCAATGGGCACATTCCCCCGCTCGCTATACCCCACATTATTTTGATGCGCCTCCGTCTTCACTAACCTCCCCGCCGCTTGTAATATTTCCGCGGCTTTCTTCCGCGCTGTAAACCGCTCCAGGCCCGCCAATTCCGCCCCGCACACCTCCGTCAGCTTCCCGTTGGGCGTCAGCGCCTCGATCATCGGCAGCCCATGCCGCAGGCCGATCTCATAGTCCGCCTTATCATGGGCTGGCGTCACCTTCAGCACCCCCGTGCCGAACGCGAAGTCCACATGCTCATCCCCAATGATGGGAATCCTCCGCTCCTCCAAAGGCGCCTCCAGAGGCAACGCCCGATACACGTGCTTGCCGATGAGATGCGCATACCGCGCATCTGCCGGATGCACCGCCACCGCCGTGTCCGCCGGGATCGTCTCTGGCCGCGTGGTGGCGATGGTCAGGAACGTCCCCGGCTCCTCCACCACCTCCACTTGGAAATGATACATCAGCCCACTTTGCGGCTTCATCGTCACCTCCTCATCAGACAACGCCGTGAGTGAGGACGGACACCAATTCACCATCCGCTTCCCCTTATAAATGGCGCCCTTCTCATACAAGTCCACGAACACCCGCTGCACACAGCGGGAGTAATCCTCATCCATCGTAAAGCGCGTCCGCTCCCAGTCACAAGAGCACCCCAGCGCGCGCAGTTGCTTCAGAATGATCCCCCCATATTGGTCCTTCCACTCCCAGATCTTCTGCACCAGCCCCTCCCGCCCCACCTCATTGCGATGCTTGATCGTCCCCGCCTCCCGCAGATTCCGCTCCACCACATTTTGCGTGGCGATGCCCGCATGATCCGTCCCTGGCAGCCACATCACCTCCTGCCCCGTCATCCGCGCGCGACGGGCCAGGATGTCCTGGATAGTGTTATTTAACACATGCCCCATCGTCAGAATACCCGTCACATTAGGCGGCGGGATCACGATGGAATACTTCGGCTTAGCGGAGGACTCATCGCCATGGAAACAGCGCGCGGCCAGCCACGCCGCATACCACTTGGCCTCCACATCATTGGGGAGATAGGCTTTGGCGAGTTCTTCAGACGGAGCAGACATAAGATAAGATCAGGAAATAGGGATCAGGGAGCGGGCGGGCGCGTAGTATCCAAGGGCAAGGCAGAATGTAAACTAAGAATCTAGGCCTCCTCCAGAGCCTGTCCCCGCCCCGCTCCAGGCTCTACCGCGCGCCCCGTGCGCCCGCGCCCGGCCCGCTCCACCTTGGAGTTGAAAGATGCCCCCACCTGCGCATTCTATCCGCCGTGCCACCCCTCCCCGATCCCTCCGCCCCCCTCCCCCCTGAGCTGCTCCTCCAAGCCTATCGCCAGGGCATCTTTCCCATGGCCCTAGAGAACGGAGAACTCGGCTGGTTCTCCCCCGATCCCCGTGGCCTCATCCCGCTAGACCAAGCCTTCCACATCCCCCACGGACTCCAGCGCACCTTGAAAAAACGCCCCTTCGAGATCCGCTTTGATACCGCCTTCCGCGCAGTCATGCACGGCTGCGCAGACCGCAGCACCACTTGGATCAATGAGCGCATCCACCTCAGCTATGGCCGACTCTTTGATCTAGGCTACGGACACTCCGTGGAGGCCTGGCAAGAGGGCCAACTCGTCGGCGGCCTCTACGGCATCGCCATTGGCAGCATCTTCTTTGGGGAAAGCATGTTTAGCCGCGTCCCAGATGCCTCCAAGGTGGCGCTGGTGGCCCTGGTCCACCGCTTACGCGCCTCCGGCTTTACCATGCTGGACACCCAATGGACCACCCGCCACCTCACCACCTTCGGGGCCTACGAGATCCCCCGCCGGGAATACCTCCGGCGGCTCAAAGTCGGCGTCGGGCGCACCGTCATTTTCTAACCCCCCACCCCCTCTCCCCCCACCCCACCGCAGTCCATGGGGCGAGGTAAAATGGAAGCGGAGTGCCACTCCGCGGTCCAAGGGAACCCCAAAAGGCCCCCCGAATCATGGTCCGGAGTATCCCCAAATTGTTCCGGGGGCAAGAAATATTTAGCAACCTGCCGGAGGGTGCCGGGCCCCCGCCGGAACGGATGCCGGAGGCGGGGGCGCGCACGGCGGGCGCGGTGCCCCGGCGGCGGTTCGCTGGTCACGGTGCTTTGGGCATCACTTTATACATCTTGGGACGCGCCGGATCATCCACTTCCACATATTCCCCAGCGAATGATTTCTGCACGTTGTCTTTCCAGAATTGCTCTTGGATCTCATGCAAATCCAGGTTCAGCTCCTTGGCTTGATTCCGCATCAGCAGCTTCCGATCCTCGTTCTCCGCCGCCACGGTCTTCTCCACCCAGATGCCATTTTCCCCCGCAGGCTTTTCCCGCACTTGCAGCTCCCCACGGTGGGTCTCGATCACCCAACGGTTATTCTTCAGCTCCTGCACTTGCTGGTGGCGGTTATAAATGCGCTCCCGCGTGGCCTTGGCGTCATCCGCCGCTTGCTGGTCACCCGGGGCGATCTTGTCGGTGGAATGTTGATAGACATCCATCTTCACATTGATGTTGATGGGGTCTAATTTAATGGTGTCCAGCTTGATGGCGTCCTTGCTAGCGAGGTTGATATTGAAAGGCTTGCAGCCCATCATACAGAGCGCCAATACCAGAAAAGAGAAATGGGAGGGAGAGAACATAGCGCGGAGTTTACTGCACAATCACGGTTCCGCCACTGCGACGTGACATGCGCCACGTGGCGTAAAGTTTCACCCGCCGCAGCTCAATGGTGCAGCCGGGAAAGGCCCGCGCCACCTCTCCGCAATGCCAGCACGCGCAGTCCTCCAGCACGATGTGGCACGGCCCGGGCTGGCCGTTATCATAGGGCGGCAGCCACGGAGCTTCCTTGTGGGCCGGGTTCTTCAAGCCATCTCCAGATACACAACTGCCGCACCCCACAAAGCGGCAATGGCGCACATAGACCGTGGAGTTCGCCTTGGCGCGGATGGGGCTCAGGCCGTGGTAGAAATCACAATTTTCAATCGTGACCGTGGCTCCATCGATCTGGATCATTTTGTCCTGCCCAGGGTTCTCCCCCTCGCCCGGCACCAGGCCATAGCGGCCTTGGAATTGGCTGTCCCGCAGCGTCACCACCGCCCGGGGTTGAATGGAAATGCAGTCCTCGCCAATGTCATCGCACCAGAGCTGCTCTAGCACACTATGGATCACCCCGTGCCGCTGCCGCATCCCCGTGCCAGTGAACGCCTGCGTGCCTACATGCAGCGCCTCCATGCTGCCACGCCACGCGAAATGCCGCACAGTGGCCCCGTCCACGAAGACTTGCAGCACAGGCACTCCGTATTCTTTCACCACCGACGGGATCGTCCCTAAGGAGTAGATTTTCCCTGCGAAATCATGCGTCCCTGGCCGGGAAATTTTAAAGGGCGCATGAGCCACCATCGGGGCCACTAGCACGGGCATTACAGGCGCGGGCGGAGCGGACTTCAGAAAGCTGGCCAGCCCCGCAATGAGCAGCGCGGTCATGGCTTGAGTGGCATCAGGATGATCTGCCGACAATCCATCACGGCCCCACCAGGCTTCGTGCGGGCGTGCAGTTCTAACGTCTGTGGGCCCGCAGCGGTAAACTGGAGCGTGCCCACGGTGCGCTCTTGAAAGTTCTGAAAATGTCCGGTGTCCACCACCGTGAATTTCTGGCTCTGGCCAGCGCAAAGGATTTCTACTTCCGCCCCTCCGCTGCCCGTGCCGCAGCCTTGCCAGAGGTGGATGGCGTAGGTGCCGGGCTGGGTCACGGTAAATTTCCACTCGGCCCAGTCCGCTGCGTTCACCCAAAAGCCTAAGGTGTTCTTCTTTTCCAGCTCCTCGTAGTGCAGCTTCTCCCCATGAGCGGTGGCCGTGCTAGAGTGGAGCATGATGCGGGCAGTGGTCAGCTGCACGGGGGCGGCGGAGAGCTTGGTGATGCGGTCGCCCTTGGCATAATTGGCGTGGCAGTCTGCGCACGTCTGGATTTTTCCGCGCTCCGTGATCTTGCTGGCCGGGCCGTCCACGGTGAAATATTCCCAATCTCCACCCGCCGGGAAATAGCCGGGCTCGCGTTTCCACATGCCGGTGAATCCTCCGGGCTGATGGTCGGGGTCGGTTAGCTTCACTTTCAAAACCAAACTGCCTTCGGGGAATTTCCCCCAGGGATCGAAGTAGGGCAGGGTGGCGGCCTCATTGGTGTAAACAAGGATGGAACCAGGGTGGCTAGAGTCAGCAGCGGTGAGGTTGTCCACTGCACAACGTGCTGATTGCACCGCCGACACTGTTTTCGCCTTTACCAAAACCCGCTCCAGTTTGGCGCGTTGTTGCACGGCGGTGAGGAGGTCTTGATCAGCCGGGGCCAGCGGCCCCGACTCCTTGGGCGCAGCGGTGAGGACGGTGGTGGTTAGGAACCAGAGCAGTAGTTTCATGGACGACGAGCGGGGGTATCTAGCGCAGCAGCTAGGGTGGGATCGGTGGTATTTACTAACGTCACGCTGCGTCGATCCGCACTGATGCGCAGGTGAATAATTCGGTGCGGATCGTCCACCAGGAAGGCCCCTGGCTGATCGTAGGCTGGGAGATAGGGAATGGTGAAGCGCTTCATCAACGTGCGGCGGAGGCCATCGAAAAACTCCTGGCCGTCCTCCGGCGTGCGCCAGTGCGTTTTCCACAGCAGGTGCTCCGGGCTGCCCGTGGCGTTAGGATAGAGCCAGTAGCGGTCCCCCGCCCAGCCATCGGCAATGCGGATGGCGATGTCCGGGCTCATAAAATAACGGAAGGAAATGTCCGTGCTAAACTCCCCCGCCACGTTCGTATAAGTGGGCGCTAGCCCTGCGCCCTGGCCCTCCGCAGCGTCCACCAGCATGGGCGTAAAGGGCGGCTGGGCGAGGTATAACTCCGGATGCAAAATCTCCGCCGTGCTCTGCGGGGGCCGCTCGTAGGCGGCTGTCAGGCCCGCCGGGCCGTCTTTCTGCAAGAGAGCTTCCACGAAGTTCTGCCCTTGATCCAGACACATTTTAAACTGCTCAGAGAAATACAACGGCGTGTAATCTTGGCGGAGAAACTGTGGCGGATCACCCTCAACACGGTTCACCAGATCATCCTGCAACGACCAGCGGATGCGGTAAAACGCCGTTTCTCCCAGCGCCAACGCCCGCAGCGCACAGGCCGCATCATCCTGCTCCGTGCAGAGCGGCAGGGCCGCACTAGCCGGAAAATGCTGCGCCTGTAGCGCGCCTAACGCGGCGGCACAGACGCGGTCCCGACCATCAATCCGCCGCAGGTCCACATCATTTTGATAAAAGGCCTCGTGGGTCTTGGGATCGTAAAAGGAGCCCCCTTGATTGGCGAAGGCATTGGCCATAGCCGAGCCGTAATCGAACTCATCTCCCACGAAGTTCATCAACAGAAAGGCACTGGTGTGCGCGCGCGCGGAGGCTTCTGGCAGCAGGCTTTGCGCGTGTTGCAGCACGCGTTGTTGCAGCGCGTCGATGGGCACGGCGGTGAACTTCGGGGGCGTGATGAATTTCATTTCCCGCAGCGCTTCCAGCCGCTCCGCTAGCAACTCCGCAGTGGGCGGCGGGGTGTTGGCTTCCAGTGCTTTGCTGAGCCGAGTCCGTAGGTCTTGATTTTCCTTTTGTAGCAGTTGGTTCTGGTCTTCCAAGATCTGCACTTGGCGTTGCAGCGTGCCGGTAGGCCCTTCCCCCACGGTGCCCACGGTGAGGTCTGTGAGGATGGGCGGCGGTGGCTCTGCGGGCTTGCTCGCAGGTGGTGGCACGGTCGGTTGTTGGGTCAGCCACACGCACGCTCCGCCAATGACGGCTAGCGCAGTGAGTGGAGGCAGGAGGCGGCTAGAGGGCACGGGCACTAGCGGCTATTTCTTCTGTGGGAAAAGCGATGGCTTGCGACCTTTGATATCCGTGGGGCGCGCGGCATCATTGGTGGGCAGGCGGCTCTTGCCCGCTGCTGGCTGGCCGATGGGGATGCCAGGGACGAAGTTGTCATCCGCATTCTGCGTGGGCTGGATGATGGGATCGGTGGTGGTCCGCATGGTTGCCGCTTCGGTAGGATGCTCGGGATCAATGTTATAAATGATACTTTGCTTGGCATTGGCGGGCACGCCGGGCAAGCTGCCGGGAGGGAATTTCCGTTGGATCAACTGCCCTTTGGCATTGGAGAGTTGCTCCTCGCAGATGCGGTCGTAGGAATCATATCCATAGCGCGTGCTGCCGAGCGCTTTTCCTTTGGCGTCCATGATGATGCCATTCCGCAGGCGGTTCTTGGCATCGTAGCCGAAGATGCGCTTCTGCACTAACACGTGGTCCTTGTCGTATTTTTCCTCTAGCACGCGGTTGTGCTGGGTATCTTTCCAGGACTTCGTTTTGGTGCCATCAAAGTGGCTGATGATCCGTGCCCAGGCGTTGTCCAGGGAGAAATCTTCCTGGGCTAGACTGGGTAGGGCCGAAACCCAAAGGGCAAGCAGAGCAAGCAGGCGGCGGGATACGGAAAGGATCGGAAATTGCATGGCAGGGAAGAATTGATTGGCCGGAGCATAGGCATTTCCAAGCGCAGGGCAAGCTGGAAAGCAGGGGACAAAAGCGAGCCGCAGCAGGGCTTCCGCAGTCCAAGGGGGTGGTTGCGCCACACCTATTCTAATGGCGGGCGATACACTACCAGCTCGGACACGGGCACTGGGCCATCGCCCTGGGGAATGATCTCTAACGTGTGCTCCGCATTGGTAAGGCCTTGGACTAACGTGACGGGAAGAATGGCTCCCGGCGGCCTTCCCGGCTGCGGTGCATAGGTATCCACACCCATAAGCACGGTGCGGAAATGCAGCGTAGTGCTCGCTGGCCAGCCTTCCCCTGGCGGGCGCAGGAAGAGGTCTGAGGTATCAAAGCTCAACTGATCTCCACTCGCCCGCACCGCACCGCTTTGCTCTGTGCCACTGAGCACCGTACCGCTCACGGAGCCAGTGAGGGTGAAATGATACTGCGCTTTCCCATCCGTGGCGTGCAGATCACTCACGTCTAGTGCCCAGTCTTCCGCCACCGGATGCGCGCCTACGAGGATGCGCTCTAACGAGGCCGTAAGCGCTGGATTCTCAAAGCGCAGCGGCATGGTGACCGCATAGGCGGCGGCGTGCGCGGACGGCGGACGGCCATCGATGAGGATCTTAGCCGTGCCCATGTGCGCCATTTCTTCATGCGCAATGAGGTCCACGCGATTCCCGTGGAACCTAAGCCGCAGGCTGGTCCCAGCGCTGCTGCCAGTGACGCCACCCTTGCTAGGCGACATGCCACCGTAAGCATCCTGCATAAAATTTCCCGGCCACGGAGCACCGCTAAACGTGATCTCGCGCAGTGGTCCTTCGGCAATCTCATGCCGCACTTCGTAGGTGCGCACGGCCTGCATCCACTGGTTAGGGTAGAGGCTATTAAATTGGAAATGGCGCATTACTAGCTCTGCCATCAACGCCCCGCCCGCCGGGCTGAGGTGGATCATATCCCGCAGCAGCGTGGCGCGTGGCAGGTGATGCTCTTGCAAATAAGCCTGCCAATCCCGCCGCAGTTCTACTAACTCCGCATTGTATTTCTGGGCGAGGTAGCGGCGGAACTGCGAGGCATTCTCCCGCCCGGCATCGCGCTCCGTGCCGTCCGTGCCGAAGTTATCGTAGTGGTGCGTCCAGAGTAAGATTTCCGCTGTAGTGGTGCGACGGATGTCACTGACGATGCGCTCGATGGCCGCTTGATCGCCCACATCATAGACATGGAAAACGACGAGGTCTGGATAGGCGGGCAGCAGCTCTTGGTGCAGTTGCCGGATCAATCCTTCCCCCGTGCGACCGCCTACGGCCAAGTTCGTCAGCGTGAGTTGCGCGGACGGAAATTGCTCTTTACAGAGCTGAGCGATGGCCTGCGGCACGTAGCCTTGTTCCATGATGGACTGGCCAATGCAAATAATGCGCACGGGGTTCTGGCGCAGCGGTGTGCTGGTGGCTAACAAGGTCATGGTCCGCTGGATGCGTGCTCCATAGAAGGGCTGCATGGGATCTGCCAACGGTGGCACGCTGGGCGCGCGGGCAGGGCTGGTGTGCCAGTGGCCTGCCAGCCAGAGCACGGAGCCTAACAGCACTGCGGAGATCAGGAATTTTTTCAGAAACGGAGTCATCGCGATTCTATTCAAGGAATCGGGGCCAGTGGCTCCGACATGCTAGGTGCTCGGGGCCAGCGGCCCCGCTTCCTTGGTTTTTTAGATATTCTCCAAGCGCCCGGTGCTATCTCCAAAGCGCTCTAGCCCACTGACACCCATGCGGTCCGCCATGCTGAGGAAGAGATTGCTAGTCGGCATGGAACTATGTTTGAAATACTTCCCTGGCGTCAGCGTGCCGCCGCCGTGGCCCGCCAGCACGAAGGGCAGATTGTCATGGTTATGCCGATTCGGGTCTCCATTACCACCGCCATAGACGAGCATGGAATTATGCAGCATCGACTGCCCATCCACGTCTTTAATAGCGTCCATTTTCTGGA
>JAYVOP010000212.1:0-5332 GCA_043757865.1 Verrucomicrobiales bacterium
TTTCATTCCCAATCCGGGCCTCATGCGTTGTGTGTTTTCGTGGCCTGGGGGTGCGGGGCGGATACCTTTCCCTTCAGCGGACGCAAGGACAGCGACCAAGCCACGCTCAGCATCCCCGCTGCACTGCGCTCCTTCAGCAGGCATCCGAAAATATTGCTGTCCACCATGTGATTGTCCGTTGTGTAAAGGCCCATGGAGCAGCACCTGGGGTTTGCGGAAGTCATCCACTTGCGCTGGGCTATTGGTGGCTACATCAAAGGGCCTTGTAGAAGTCTCTATTTCTCCGACAACCCAACGCGCTTGTAGATACCCCATGAGCCAAGCTTGCGCTGGATGACGATGAGTTCCTTCTCGGTCACACGGACCACGAGGAAATCTCCGCTGTCTCCATCGCCACGTGCAGTGGAACCGTCATGGATGCTGAGCAGACCGTTCCAGGGCACGAAATTGGCCCCATGCGAATGGCCGTTAATCAGACAGGCGATGTGATAGGGTTTCACCTCGTCGTAGAAGCGTTCTTTGGCATCCGACGTCCACCAATCAGACATGCCGCCATCCCACGCGAAATGCTGAAAAACAATGACTAGCCGTCCGCTGCTGCTGACATGTGCGGCCAGATCATCGTGCAGGAAATCTAGCGAACTGGCAGGATCGTGCTCTGGGCCGTTCACACCTTTCACATCCTGCGGGCTGTTGCCGCCAAAGAGGTTCAGTTGCGCAAGATGCACGTGATCCCAATCCCATGAGTAGTGCAGTCCATTTTCAGACGTGCCCGTAAGGCCCATGCGCTTGGGATTACGCTCTTGGATGCCAGCCCGCACGAAACTCTTCGTCGGGCCGCCATCGTGGTTTCCGAAGCCTTCATAGACTGGGTAACAAAGCCGTCCGTCCTGGCCAGTCAGCCCATAGTCCTGACAAAACTCTAACCACAGGGCAGGTGCCGTTTCCTTGTTGAATCCTTCATCGAGCAAATCCCCATTGAGCACCACACCACGCGGGGTGTGGACCATACCACCACCGACGGTGGCTGGCAGCGTGGTGCCTGGCAGGGTATTCATTTCATCGATGACCCTACGATTGATGGCCGCGTTGTTTTCCCGGCCATAATGCGCATCTGAACTGACGAAGAAAGTGACGTCGTTATGCACTGGAGCGTCTTGGGTGCGGAACGTCCAGACTTGGCCACGCGAGGCGGGTTGGGTGCCGTTATCAGAATCAATGCGCCAGTAGTAACGCGTGCCAGGTGCTAGCTTCTCTGGGAGGGGAAACGTTGCGGTGCCTGCGGGGAAATCGGCTACGGATTTCGTGGCGTGCTCAACAGCGTCCAGGTCTGTGCCAAAGAACAATCTCTGCTGCGTGGCATATTTCCCCGGACGCCAATGAACAGCCGCTAGTGTGGGCAAGACATTACTGTCTTGATCGCGTGGTTGCGGGGCCGCAGCCAGCCCTGGATCAGCTAGGAAAGTCCAGAGGATGCCCGGTGAGATCACCTGGCCTTTGGCGTCTAGATCGTCCACCCGCCAGTAGTAGGTAGTGCCCACTTTCAACGGCACGGAATTGAGCGAGGTGCCCTTTACGGCCTGGGCTATCGTGCTGTCCCCCCGCTCCACCAGCGCCCGGTCTGCGCTGAAGAAGACCACCGATGTCAGCGCGCGATCCGTGCCATGTTTCCAACGCAATGGGACGCTCAGCGATTCCGTGGTGGAGCCAACGCTCGGCTCTGGGCTGAAGGCACTTACCAACTCCGCGCTCTGACGCACCTCGGCTTGCGTGAGTGCTACATCATGGATGCGCACTAGCGACAGTGCGCCTGAGAAGCCTTTCTTAGGTTCATTTTTTTCCAACTCACCGGAGGCACCCACGTGCAGTTTCGCTTGCGGCGGCAGGGCAAATTTCAACGCACGCTCCACCTCTAATTCGCCATCGACATAGACGCGGAGCGCGCCCTCTCCACCCCCGGGATAAGTCCAGGCAAAATGATGCCAAACGCCAGGGGATGGCACGCGCACGAACGGTGCCGTGGCCTTGAACCCAGAGCGAAACGCGCCCGCGCTGGGACTGGCGGAATAACTGAATTCCGTGCCCGTCCCGCCTAACACAGGAGCCAGCGAGAGTATCACTTCTGCTTTGTCCACAGAGGGATTCAACGCCCAAGCTTCAATGGTAAACGGCCTCTTCTCAAAGCCCGTAGGAAACCTAAAGTCAGCCACCAACTGCTCCTGGCCGTGAAACATCACTGCGGCACGCCCCAGCGCTTTCTCCACGCGGAGCGGTGCTTCGCTGCGCACCACCTTGCCTTCCCTGATCTCGTCTTTCCACTCAGTTACATTGCCCACCGGCAAAGTGGCTGCATTCAACTCCAGAATGACCTCCGCGTGGAGACCCTGTGGGAAAACCACTGCGCCAAGCAGCAGCGTAATGATAAAGATCATGGAGCGTGTCAATTTGCTAAGTGAGGCGGACCCCAATCTTCGACCAGTAGGAAGCTCCCATAAGCTGCGATTTGATGGGGTATGGAAGGCTATAATACAGTGAGAGGTAGGAGTCAAGCAATGGGGTGCTGGACCGCAGACACCATCGAGCTTAAGCCAGACGCGCTCAGCGTCCTGATCGGGATTAACGACGAGGGCCACAGCGTGCCCATCGTATCGGCCTTGGATCAGGTTCTGATTCATCGGCACGCGGGTTTTGCATCGTCTTCTTTCAGAGCAACGATCACTCGGGGATCCTTGACTTCTACTGGTATTTTGTTACTCATTTTCATGATTTCTGGTTTATTTTCTGGTTTAATTATATACAGGGGACTTAAACCCCATTAGGACTGTGCCCATGCTGGGCACACACAAGAGCGCGGATGGCAACCCCCACTAGCCCCTCTGTTTCGATGCTCCATTTAACTTCAACATTCACCCCGCGATCAATGCTGGCCCCCGCTAGTGGGGTTGCAATCGCTTGATCGTTCGGCCAAGAAGCGGAGTCCTGAGCCATGAATCCAACGTCAGCCACACATCCCATTCCCAGGTTCCTGTGGCGTGTGATTATACTCCTCAGCCTGTGGTTCATCATCTTTGGTGGCATCACGGCTATGACCCCATTGCACATGGAGGGCGGCTATGATGTCACGCATGAGAAGCTAAAGGCCACTCTTTGCGCCCCCATTCTCGGAAGCTTTGGTCTTGCTGCTTTCTTTGGTGGACACCGCCCATCGCTGCTTCTCGTTATTCTTTCATTTGTGACCATCCTTGGCTCGACTGCTTTGATGCTGTTTCGATGCCGCACCGTGCGCACCTTCTGGACATTGACCGCAGTACTGACAGGGTAGAGTTAGGCTCCGGGGTATTTGATGGCGTTGGTTCTGCTGCCAAAGGCTTGCACGTTGACGGCCCCCTTCTTGCGCCACACGGCGGGATCGCACTGCCAACCTTGTTGATCCATCAACACTCGGAAGGCCTTGCGATAGGCTGCTTTCAAGGCGGCGGCAGCGACGGGAAAAGCTCATTCAGCCAAGCGCTGCTCCCTCTGCTAACTCCTGTGAGCCAGCTATGTTTAGGAAATGGGGGAGGTAGAAAAACCCCAAACCCGCCATTGCTTTCCGCGCTTTATTAGCGCCCTCGTTTCGCATTGAACTTTAACGATGAATGCCCGCCACCCAAGCCTTAGGGTAGCTAGGCACTCCACACCTTAGAGGTCTTCTTTACCAATGCCTCCGCCGTTGCCCATGTCCTTCAACCGCCGCCATTTCTGCCAACTCAGCCTAGCGGCTAGCCTAACCGCGTGTGGGAAGCCCACGCCACCACCGACTAGCACGGCTCCGCCAGCGGTCACGGCGGTCTATCCTGGCAAAGAATGGGAAGCCCGCCCGCCCGCCACGTTAGGTCTTTCCGCTGCTAAGCTGGCCGCGCTGGCCAACAAAATGAGTGGTGACCAGGGGGAGGACCACGGGGACGGCTTAGTGATCCGCCATGGCTATGTGGCGCAGACCTGGGGCACGCCAGACCGCGCAGCGGATCTGGCCTCCGCAGCCAAGCCGGTGTTAGTGCATTTGCTGCTGATGGCCATCCAGCAGGGGCGCATCCCCAGTCTGGATCAGAAAGTGGCGGAGCTGGAGCCCGCCTTGGCACAGCTAAATGCCGCGTTAAGGCACAAGGATGCGGATCTCACGTGGCGACATTTCATCACCCAGACATCGTGCTATGGCGTGAGCGAGCGGCCCGGCAGCGCCTTCGACTATAACGATTTCCAGACCGCGCTCTTTTATCGGCTGCTGTTTGAAAAAGCGCTCGGAGCAAGCATCAACGACGCGGGCCCCAAGGTGCTAGGCCCGCTGCTGGCCACGCCGTTAGGATTCTGCCGTCACTGGCGCGTGCGGCCCGCGCATGAGGCGGTGAGTGATGGGCGGCTCTCCATCGCCCCGTGTGATCTGGCGCGGCTGGGCTATCTTTATTTAAAAAAAGGCCGTTGGCAGGACCAACAACTTTTACCTGCCGCCACCGTGGACTGGGCGCTACACACGCCGCTCCCTGCCAGCATTCCCCGCACCGCTGGCGTGTTAGCGGAAATGCTGCCGGGCGCGCCCACCTACGGCGGCGGGATGAACCAAGAGGAGCACCTCAACTGCTACAGCCAAATGTGGTGGCTGAATCGGCCCACACCCGCCGGGCCGCTGCTGTGGCCTGCGGCCCCACCAGATGCCTTTGCCGCCGCAGGCTACGGCGGCGTGCATGCGCTAGTGGTGATGCCCAGTCTGGACCTCATCATCTGCTGGACGCGACGCCCCGTCCACATGGCCCCCATGTATCAGGAAGGACGCGTGGGGATGAACGACGTCCTAGCCGAGCTGCTGGCCTGCGTGGAGTAAGCGAGGCTTGACGCCCGGAGCATTTGCGCAGACGGGGTCCATCCCGTCCCTCCCCATTTCCCCACCCTCCCATGCTCCAGATCGCTGACCGCACCTTCTCCTCCCGGCTCTTCCTCGGCACGGGGAAATTTTCCTCCCCCGCCACCATGCGGGATGCGTTAGCAGCATCCGGCACCCAGATCGTGACCGTGGCCTTACGACGCGCGGATCTGACGGGGAAACGCGATCCCTTTGCCAATATTTTAGAGTTCATCGATCCCCAGCGCTACCTGCTCCTGCCGAATACCAGCGGGGCGAATACGGCGGAGGAAGCCGTACGCCTGGCCCGCCTAGCGGTGGCCGCCGGGTTGCCGAACTGGGTGAAATTAGAGATCCACCCCGATCCCAAATACCTCCTGCCGGACCCCATCGAAACGCTGAAAGCCGCCGAGATCCTGGTGCGGGAAGGCTTCATCGTCCTGCCCTACATCAATG
>JAYVOP010000213.1:0-20263 GCA_043757865.1 Verrucomicrobiales bacterium
GTCAACAAAGGTGGCAATAACCAACGCGGCGTCACGCTTACAGGTGTACCTGCGGCTACGACCACGGCCACAAGTGCCAGCATTTCCGTAGGGCCATATGGAAATTTATCCGCTGGCACAGGCACCTATGTCACTAGCATCCCGGCCTTCCCTTATGGCTTCGTGGCTTATAAATACAGCTTGGACGGCGGGGCTTACACGGCGGAGACACCCATCGCCACGCCGATCACGCTGACTGGATTAGCGGCTGGCTCGCATACCATTCAGGTGTTAGGGAAAAATAACTCCGCTTCGGGAGCCAATCCCGCAGGCGTGAATCTGAGTTGGGAAACGGCCCCCATCGTCCGCACCTGGACCGTGGATCCAGCCTACTTGGCTCCCGTGCTCATCAATGAAGTGCTGGCCACCAACGTCGCCACCCTAGCCAATGGCTTAGCGCATCCAGACGTGATCGAACTCTACAATCCCCGTGCTCTGGCCGTGGACATCAGCGGCTATGCTATTTCTGATGACCCACTGCTGCCCGCAAAATACATTTTTCCCGCCACTACTAGCATCCCTGCGGGCGGTTACCTCGTGCTCTACGCGGACATTGCCGACGGCAATCCCGGCACTCATCTCGGCTTCTCCTTGGATGGCGATGGAGAAACCGTCGTGCTCAGCAGTCCGAACGGAGCGCTCTGGAACACCATGGACAGCGTGACCTTCGGTCTGCAACTCACCGACAAATCCATTGGCCGCGTGGGCCTAGATCGCCATTGGGACCTAAACGTGCCCAGCATTGGCGCTGTGAACGTGCAGCAGCCGAACGATTGCCCTGGCCATATCGTTTTAAATGAGTGGCTAGCCAACAGCACTGTTTCTTACAAGGACGACCAGATCGAATTGTATAACACGAATGCGCTGCCGGGAAATATCGGCGGCTACTACCTCAGCGATTCACCGGACAACCCGCTCCAATACCAATTCCCCCCGCTTTCCTTTGTTGATGGCAAAGGCTTTGCGGTAATCCAAGCGGACGGCCTCACGTTGGCCCAAGCGAACCATGTACCATTTAAACTGGACGCCTTCTACGACTGGCTCGTGCTCAGCGACGCTGCTGGAGTGCAGGTCGATCGCGTGGCCCTAACGTGTGCGCAGCCAGATGTGACGGAAGGCCGTTCCCCCGATGGCTCGAGCACAATTACGACGCTGGCCTTGCCCACCTTTGGCTTGCCCAATGGCACCACGGTGGCGGGCGGCACCACCGTCAAGACCTATGCGCTCATTGCCCTGAACGCCACGTGGCGCTTCTACGATCAGTTTGGCTCTGCTGCGAACACCGGAGCGCCCGTCGTGGACCCGGCGTGGAAGACCCTGGCCTTCCTGCCGCCCACCCGCACCACCACCACCTCGCCCGTGGCTCCGCTTAACAGTTGGGGCAGCGGTGGCGCACCGCTGGCGTTGGATCCCACGTATCCTGCGGGGCTCCCTGCCATCGTCACACCTTTGATTCATGGTGCGTCCACAGAGACCGTCGATTACTTCCGCACGCTCTTCTCCTATGCGCCAGATGCCGTGCCCTCAGGCGCTACGGCCACCACGGTTTTGAAACTAACGCACATCGTCGATGACGGAGCGGCGTTCTATTTAAATGGCACGGACGTTACTGCTTCCGGCACCACCTTCCGCTATAATTTGCCTGCTACGGCCCTGGCCGCTAGCACGGTGGCCACCGCCAGTCTGGAGGCCTCGCAGATCGGACCAGTGACGCTGGATGCTGGCTCCCTAACCGCAGGGACGAACACCAACGTGCTCGCAGTGGAGGTCCACCAGTCTGCCGTCTCCAGCTCGGATGTCGTGTTTGCCTTAAAGCTGGACGCGGAAGTCACCACCATCACGCCCTCCGCCGTGGACCCCGTATATCAACGCATGTTAGACCTCATGGCCTTCCTCCGCATCACGGAAGTCCACTACGCTCCGCTGAACGGCAGTAACTTCGAGTTCGTGGAAGTGCAAAACACTAGCACCACCAAGACATTGGACATCACTGGCGTGCGTTTCACGGCGGGCATCACTTACACTTTCAGCACCCTTTCCCTACTGCCTGGCCAGTATGCGCTAGTGGCCAAAACGCCGAGCGCTTATTCCAGCGTGCCGCGCGTCGTTGGCCCATTTGTCGGCAAACTCGACAACGCCGGAGAGCAACTGGCCATGACCCTGCCGTTGCCTTACACGGCTAACATCGAGTGCTTCACCTACCAATCTAACTGGTTCCCAGGAGCCTTTGGCGCAGGCAGCAGCTTGGAAATCATTGATCCGCTAACCTCGCGTTTCTTGCTCGAAGATAAACTTTCCTGGAAAGCCTCCGTCAACAGCGGTGGCAGCCCTGGTGGCCTCACGCAGGTCTTTAACTTCGCCACCTGGGTCACTGCTCTGAGTACCACCGGAGCCAACACCGACCCCGATAAAGACGGCATCGACAACTTGCTAGAATACGCCCTCACCATCGACCCCAAGACGGCCGATGCGGAAAAAGCGCAGGTGGAAGCCACCTTCGACCTTCCCCAAACTCACCTGCTAGGCATCCTGAGCATGCCTGTGGTCTGCCCCACGGATATTCGTTATCTAGTGCAAGTGGGTGACCAACTCACGGGCTGGACGACGGTCGCCACTAAGGTCGGCACTGGTGCCTGGACGGGCTCTGCCACCGTCAACACCAGTGCTCCTAGCAGTGGCCGGGTGACGGTGATCGTGACTGATCCTGATTTCGTTTCCGCGCATCCACGCAGCTTCCTGCGTATGAGGACAGAACTGATTCCATAGATTTAATCAAAACGTCTCTCCAGCCGGGGATGATCCAGGAGCAGCAACATCGCGTGGAGGGAGCTATCCCCATTGCAGAGATTGGCGGGGAGCCACACGCCCACGGCAAGCTCCCCCTGAGGCCAGGTAGCAGCCGACTCACGTCGGCAGCTACGAGAGGGTTACTTTTTTAACCGTCGTCCTAACATGCCAGTAAATTGCTCGGCTTCGGCTACTTTGAGGAGACTGGCCAAGGTGAAATAGACGCCGCAGGCTGCCCCGAGGGTGACCATGACGGTGAGCATACGCAGGGGGAGGATCCACTGTCGCCAGCGAGAGTAGTCCAGGACGGTCTGGTTAGCGAAGACGCACACAGCTGCTAGGCCTAACACGGGCAGGACGAGCCGTAGCAGCGTGAGCGCCAGCCGTTTGGACTGTAAGCCGCCTGCCAGCCGATGCAGCGAGCAGTAGAGCAGAATGCAATTTACCGCCGCTACGATGGCGGTGCTGAGGGCGAGATACTGGAAAGGCAGCCGCCAGACGAAGACGAAGAGGGTGCTGAGCGTCGCATTGACCACGACGCTGAACAGCGCCACGGTCATGGGGATGAAACGCCTGTTGATGGCTGTGAAGGCGGGCTGGACGACTTTTATCAACGAATAGGCGACGAGCCCGATGGCATAGAATTGGAGGGCAGCGGCAGTTTGGTAGGTCTCGTGGGTGGAGAATTGGCCGCGTTCAAAGAGCAGGGAAATAATCGGCACGGCTAGCAGCATGAGGCCGACTGCCGAGGGAATGCAGAGGAAGAGCACAAGCCGATTCGCCCCACCCAGGGCGCTGCGGAATTCATCCGTGATGCCATCCGTGGTGGCCCGGGAAATGGCGGGCAGCGTGACTGTGGCCACGGCTACGCCAAACATCCCTAACGGTAACTGCATCAGCCGGAAGGCCGTGCTGAGCCAAGCCATGGGGCCATTGGCCTCCCCAGTCACGTGGCTGGCGAAGACGGTATTTAAAAACACATTTACCTGCACGGCACTGCCCGCAATGATGGCTGGCCACATGAGCCGGAGGATGCGTTGCACGTCCGCATCCTGCCGCCACTGCGCATCCCAGCGGAAGGTATAACCTAATTTCCGCAACGAGGGAAACTGGCTGACTAATTGTGCCAACCCGCCCAACAACGTGCCCAGGCAGAACCAGCCCATGGCCACTTTCCCCATGCTAGGGTCCGCCCACCAGCCCAGGCCTAGGCCACAACTCACGCTCACCACATTGAACCACGTGCTGGCCATGGCGGGGGCTCCGAAGACTTGCTTGGCATTTAAGATCCCCATCACTAACGCCGCCAGTGAGACCAGCATGATGAAGGGAAACATGATCTGGGTGAGCCGCGTGATGAAGAGCATTTTCTCCTCGCTATACCCACCCGCCATCGCTCGCACGATCAGGTCAGAGCACAAGATTCCCAGCAGGGAAATGCCGCTCATAAAGAGCGTGGCCAGCGTGAGCATTTTGTGCGCTAACTGCCAGGCGGGCGCGTCGCCCTCGGTCTTCATTTTCTGAGAAAAGACGGTGACGAAGGCTGTGGACAGGGCGCCTTCGGCAAAGAGATCGCGCAGCATGTTAGGGATGCGGAAGGCCGCTGTGAAGCAGTCCCGCAGCTCGGCACTGAAGCAGAAGCTCATCAACATTTCCCGCAGCAATCCCATGATGCGGCTGAGGAAGATAAAGGCACTAACGAGGCCGGTGCTGCGAGCGCGAGCGGCGGAATCTGGGGCGGGGGACATCGTGGGCATACTGGGGCGGGGGGGCTATTCTTTCACCGCGCGTTTCCCCGCAGCCCGTCGCAGCCGATCCATGATGGCGAGGCCTAGCCCCCGGTCGTTGATCGGCTCTGCGATGATCTCATCCACGCCCAGTTCATCCAACTTCCGCAGACAGAAATAGAGTCGCATGGCGGCCTCTGAGAGCTTGCCAGAGCCGGGGGAGAGCACGGCGGTGCTGACCCAGTCGGTGAGTTCCAGGTAGCCGTCCTCTTCCTCGCCCCGGTAGGAGAGGAGGGCGTAGCGCTTGTTAGGATCGGGGCGGAAATCATCCGGTCCGCTGAGCAAACGCAGCGGAGTGTTAGGCGCATAGTGGCTAGGCAGTTGGCCGGGGGATTCCGGGGTGGGGGAGGTCTGGGCGTGATCCATAATCACTTTGCCGAACGCCTGGAGATCTTCTTTTAAAATGGGGCCTGCGCGCACCACGCGGAAGATGGGGCGGGTATGGCCGTGCTCAATGCGGATGATGGTGCTTTCGACACCATGCATGCAGGCACCGCCATCCAGCACTAACGGGATGCGGCCATCCAACTCCGCCACCACGGCACTAGCGGAGGTGGGGGAAATGCGCCCAAAGCGATTAGCGCTGGGTGCTGCCAGGGGCCGACCGTAGGAGGTGATGACTTTCTTAAAGACCGGGTGATCGCTGATGCGCACGGCCACGGTGGGCAGGCCAGCGGTCACGCTGTCTGGCACTGCGGCGGCCTTCGGCAAAATGATGGTGAGCGGGCCGGGCCAAAATTTATCCGCCAGGAGTTTCACGATCGCTTCCAGGCCTGGCTCTAGATCCGTGACCGTGGCTAACTGATCCCGATGCGGTAGATGCACGATCAAGGGATCATAGGACGGGCGGTCTTTGGCGGCAAAAATCTTGGCGATAGCCGCCGGGTCCAACGCATCTGCCGCGAGGCCATAGACCGTCTCTGTGGGCAAGGCCACGGGCTGGCCAGCCTGCAACGCGCTAACAGCGCGGCGGGCGGCTTCTTTCAAAAGTTCAGGGGTATCAGTGGGGAGGACCTCGGTATGCATGGCGGTTGCTATGGAAGCAGAATAGTGCGGGCACAAGGTGGAATGACGAATGGGGGAATGAGCCGCGTCATTTTGGCTTCGGCATTCGGCATTCGACATTCCCCCCGCACCGCATGTATGGCTGCTGGCCATGGATGATTTATTTTTACCGGAAGACGCTGCTGCTGAGACTAACAGCGAGCGTCCGCGCTTTGCCCACGTGATCCCCCTAGCCGCGCGCATGAGACCGCGGACGCTGGAGGAATACGTGGGGCAGGCGCATATCCTGGGGCCTGGGAAGCTGCTGCGGCGGGCGGTGGAGGCGGATCGTTTTTCCGCTTTCATCTTTTACGGACCGCCGGGGGTGGGGAAGACGAGTCTGGCGCAGATCATTGCGCAGCGGACGGAGAGTCAATTTGTGAATCTGAGTGGCGTGGAAAGCAACGTGGCGGACATCCGCAAGGCGGCGGAGGAAGCCACGCAACGGATGCGCCTGCGCGGGCGCTCCACGACGTTGTTTGTGGATGAAATTCATCGTTTCAACAAAGCCCAGCAGGACGTGCTGCTGCCGTATCTGGAGCGCGGCACGGTGCGTTTCATCGGGGCCACCACGCACAATCCGTTTTTCTATATCAATAGTCCGTTGGTGTCGCGAGCGCAGGTATTTCAGTTAGAGCCACTGGACGCAACGGACTTGGCGCAGTTGATTCGGGTGGCGTTAGCGGATGAGGAACGTGGGCTGGGGGAGTATCGGGTGAACATTTCTGAGGAGGCCATTGCTCACTTGGCCAAGGTGAGTGATGGGGATGCGCGGAAATGTCTGGGCTCGCTGGAGCTAGGCGTGCTGACTTCTGAACCTGATGCGCAGGGGGTGATCCAGTTTACCCTAGCGGTAGCGGCAGAGAGCATTCAGCAGAAGGTGGTGGTCTATGATGGGGACGGAGACGGGCACTACGATACCATCAGCGCCTTTATCAAATCCATGCGCGGCAGTGATCCTGACGCCACGCTCTACTGGTTAGCCAAGATGCTCTATGCGGGAGAGGATCTGCGATTCATCGCCCGCCGCATCGTGATTTGTGCCAGCGAGGACATCGGCCTAGCGGATAGTAACGCATTGCGAGTGGCGGTGGCCGCGCAGCAAGCGGCGGAGTTTGTGGGGATGCCGGAGGCGCGCATTCCGCTGGCCCATGCGGCGGTTTACCTAGCCACGGCTCCGAAAAGTAACCGGGCCTATGCAGGCATCAACGCTGCGCTAAAGGACGTGGCGGAAGGCCGCACGCTGCCAGTGCCCAAGCACCTGCGAGACGGCTCCTACAAAGGCGCGGAGCAACTGGGCAATGGCCAAGGCTATCAATATGCGCATGACTATGAAGGGGCCTACGTGCCGCAGGCCTATCTGCCAGAGGGCCGCATTTACTACACCCCCAGCACCCAGGGACAGGAGCTAAGGATCAAGGAGCGCTTGGAATATTGGCGGCAGAAATTTAGTGAGGGGAAGTAACGCCCTCCTCCGCCAATACGCCACTTGCCAGCCTGCGACCTAACGCGGAGTCTGCGCAACATGCAGCACGGACCCCACATCGAATACACCCAGACCCGCCGCGCCTTTCTCAGTAAGGCGGGCGGCGGCTTTGGTAGCCTAGCCCTAGCGGGACTTAGCGGGCTGGAGAAATCTTTCGGAGCCACCACGCCGGCGTCAGTGCGCCCGGCGGGACATTTCAAACCCAAGGCCAAGAGTGTGATCTTCCTCTTCATGGAAGGTGGCCCTAGCCATTTGGATACGTTTGATCCTAAGCCCTTGCTCAACAGGTTAGCAGGCCAGCAAATTCCCGGTAGTTTCCGGAAGGTCATCACGGCCATGGGCGAATTTAAATCACCCTTGCTAGGGTCTAAGCGCACTTGGAAACAACACGGCCAGAGCGGGCTGTGGATGTCAGATTGGTTGCCGAATCTGGCGAGTTGTGCGGATGATCTAGCGGTGGTGCGCTCCTGCTGGGCGGATGGCATCAATCATTCTTCCGGCGTGTGCCAGATGAATACGGGCAGCATCTTGGCTGGGCGGCCATCGTTAGGAAGTTGGGTCAGTTATGGGCTCGGCACGGAGAACCAAGACCTCCCCGGCTTCATGGTCATGCAGGATAATCCCACGCCCGTGATTAATGGACCACGGAACTGGGGCGCGGGATTCATGCCCGCAGTGTATCAAGGCATCCGCATTACGCCGGGCAGTGAGCCCATCCCGAACCTGAATCCCCCAGAGGAAATCACCCCCGCGCAACAGCGTGAAAAGCTCCATTTCCTGGATGGCTTAAATCGTCGCTTTGCTGCCGAGCACCCGGAACAAACGGAGCTAGAAGCCCGCATCGCCAGCTACGAACTCGCCTTCCGCATGCAAGCAACCGCGCCCGAGGCCGTGGACCTAACTAAGGAAACGGACGCCACCAAGGCGCTCTATGGCATTGACCAAAAGGAGACGGAAACCTTCGGGAAAATGTGTCTCCTTGCACGCCGCGCGGTGGAGCGCGGCGTGCGCTTTGTGCAACTCTATAGTGGCGCGGGCAGCAAATGGGATGCCCACTCGGGCATCGAGGGGAATCATGGCGGACTCTTTAAACAAACGGATTTGCCGATCGCGGGCTTGCTCAAGGATCTCAAAGCCCGTGGCCTGCTAGAGGAAACCTTGGTGGTCTGGGGCGGTGAATTTGGCCGCACGCCGATGAGTGAAAAGGGGGACGGGCGAGATCATAATCCGTGGGGATTTACCATGTGGATGGCGGGCGGCGGCGTGCGCGGCGGCCAAGTGATCGGCTCCACAGATGAGTTAGGGCTCCATGCGGAGGAACAGCGACTCCACGTCCATGATGTCCATGCCACCATCCTCTGGCTCATGGGATTAGATAACATGGGCCTCGTTTATAAATACAAAGGCCGCCCGGAGCGCCCCACGCTAAACGAAGGCGAGCCGTTCCAGGGCATCGTGTAGGAAAAGGTGGTCCGCAGAGTCCCTCTGCGGACCGCAGGGAGCGGATCACCTAGCCAATGAACCTCACAGAGGACTGTGCGGACCACCTTGTGGGACGGACGACCACAGCGTCACGCCCAGCCCTGGTGCGCTGGGAAACTGCGGCACGCCCCGCACCAGATGCACTCCACTGGCAATGTCCTCTGCGATGAGCACGGAGCCATCCATGTCCACATAGTCTAACAACGGCAGCAGTGGCCCAATGGCGGAGATGCCGATGCTGCTCTCGTTCATACAGCCGACCATCACCTTTAGTCCTAACTGCCGCGCATGGGAGATCATCCGCCGCGTGGGCGTTAGGCCACCAGCCTTGGAAAGTTTGATGTTGATGCCTGTAAAACAGCCCGCACAGCGCGCTACATCGCTTTCCGACTGGCAACTTTCATCCGCCATTACGGGCAGCCCACAGCGCTCATGCACCCGCGCCATGCCCGCCCAGTCATCCCTCGGCAGCGGTTGCTCAATGAACTCCACACCCAGTGCCGCCAACTCTGGGGCGTAGGCCAGCGTTTGCTCCACGGTCCAGGCAGTGTTGGCATCCACGCGGAAAACGGCGTCGGTATGCCGTCGCAACTCGCGCACGATGGCCAGATCATCCGCCGTGCCTAACTTGATCTTATAAATCGGCCATCCGGGAAATTCGGCTAGTTTAGCCACCATTTCCGCTACAGGGGCGATGCCGATGGTGTAGTTACTCACTGGCAAATGCGCTAGATTCAGCCCCCAGAGCTGCCAAACGGGCGCATTTTGTAGCCGCCCCCAGAGATCATGCGCGGCCTCATCCAGCGCGCAGAGCGCAAACGAGTTCATCCCTAACATCGGTTCCATTTCCGCCCACAGCGCCTCAGGAGTGGTAAACCGCACCCGCTCCAACGGTTCCCGCACCCGCTCCAGATCTGCCCGCACCGCCGCTGGTCCATACTGCGGCCAAGCCCGGCTAGAGGCCGATTCCCCGTATCCCGTCTGGCCATTCAGCGTTAGGGAAACGATCACATTATGCTGCACCGTGGTAGTTCCATGCGCGATAGTGAACGCATGACGCATGGGCAGATACACGTCCTGGAGGCGGAGGCGCATCCGAACGCTAGTAGCGTTTGATATTCGCTTTCGCGCGGATGCGCTCTAGCCAAGCCTTCATCACCTTCGTCTTCTCCTCGGCTTGCACCATCTTTTCTAGCTCCGGTTCGATCTCATCCTTCGGCTTCATTTTGCCCGGTTGTTTAGCTTCTACGTAGAAAAGATAGTAGTTCTCCTCATCCTCCACCACATCGCTAATGGACTTGGGATTGAGAGAGAAGGCAGCCTCGGCTAGGCGCGGATTGCCAGCACTCATCGCGCTGCGGGTGATGGGCTCGCCCCAGTCGCCACCAGTGCTGGCGTGGGAGTCAGCAGAGTTCAGTTTCGCCTCGTTAGCGAAATCCCCGCCCTTGAGCACCCGGTTGCGGATTTCTTGGACCAACTTTTTCTGGTCTGCTGGGGTGTTGTTATTGGCACCACCAAATTTGTTCACCGTGATGGAACGCAGTTTGATGTAGTCCTGCCCGCGGAAGAGATCACCATGTTGTTTGAGGAAGGCTTCCTTCTTGTCCGGTGTGGGCACGCCCACTTCCTTGGTCACATGCCCGCGCATCATTTGCAGGATGATGGTCTTTTCCCTAACTTCACGAAATTTCTTGAGCGTGAGGCCTGCGCCTTTGAGTTCCTTGAGAAACTTGTCCGTATCTCCGCCGAAGTTTTGTTTTATATAATCTTTAACGTCCTCATCCACATACTGGGGCTTGATCGGCTGGCCTTGGCTGAGTTTGCTGTATTCAGCCAGGAACAACTCCCGGTCCACTAGCGCATCCAGGGATTCCTTGCGCAGCTTGGTTTTGATCTCTCCGCGTTGGTTGGGATCCGTGACTTGGGCGTCGATGGCGCGGAGCTGCGGTTTGATCTGCTCATCCACCTCAGAGCGCGTGATCGCCCGACCATTCACCGTGGCGGCTAGGCCATTGCTATCGGCTAGGCCGATAGTGAGCAAGCTAAACTGACAAGCCAGGACTAAGGCTGGCAGAAGGACACGATGGGACAGACGGAAGGGGCTCATGACGGGTAGTGATAGGGTTGAGAGTCAGATGACAAGTTGGCGACCTTAGGATGCCTGGAAAAAACGTCCAGCGATTCCTTAGCGCAGGTCGGAGGAAATCCTTTCTGAGAAATTGCCGGGGTCGTCAGTAAAAGACTGGCCCTCACGATTCGCGCAATTCCCTTCGGATCCATGAGGGATCACGATTTCATAAAAGGCATAACCCTTGAGCAGATCCTCTTCTGTTAGGTTGAGAATCCGTAGCGTCACAGCCCGAATGCAACTTGTTGGCGAATCCTCACTTTGGTCTCAGCCCAGTCAGCAAACGTGGCCGATCCCGAGGCGACGAGCGCAGCCGTCTCTCGCAACTGCCGATCGTGCCATTCAGGCGAATCGATTTCATCCGCTGCGGAAGCTAAATCATGCCAGAGGTCATCCATCGCACGGAGTTTTTCCGTGCGGGACATTTCTTTAATTGGGAGGGCTAAAGTCATGCGCGCATTGTATCTGGATGGGATGTGCGAGGCAATCAGACGTTTATCGTTTCGGCGGATAGTGGACTGTAATATTGCTAGCGTGTTTGCAGATACGCCACCAGATCCGCTAGATCCTGCGGGGAAAGGGCGAGTTGATCCGCCGAGAGCATCAAGGAGCGCCCCAGATCTTCCTTGCTCGTAACTTGCGCGCGGGGAATGCGCTGCATTAGACCGCCCATGCTTTGTAGCAGTAGGGGGTCGCCATCGCTGAGGAGGATGCCGTCCAGCACGGCTCCACTTTTAAGCACAAGGTGGCGGCCCTCATAGCCATGGGCGATGTCGAAACTGGGCTCGATGATACTGCGGATCAGCACGTCCTTGGTCTGCCGCTGAGCCCAGCCCGTGAGGTTAGGCGCGTAGTCCACACCTTCCTGGTCTAGCCGATGACAGGCGAAACAGGTCTTCACCTTTTCCGCACCATTTTTGACATCGCCTGTGAGCTTGGCCACGTCCTCCACGCTATATTTGGCAGGCCCTGGAGCGGGAGATGGTGTGGGCACGATCACCACTGTTTCAGGATCATAGAGGCCGCTACTTTTCAAGGCCGCAGCGATGCCGTGGGCTTTCCAGAGGTTGTCCTTGCGATTGAAGAGCCACCACTGCGCGAGGGCTTTGAGGGATTCATTTTTCAAGGTGCTCGCAAGTTCGATCATGGCGGTAGCGGCCGCTTGATCGGCGGTGAATCCGATGGCCACCAGCGCTTCCTTGCGGTCAGCTAAGGCAAGCGTTTCCGCCTGCGCCCGCTTGGTGAAGGCGGGCACTAACTCCACGGGATGCAAGCGCCACGCCACCTTAGCCACGGCGGGCGTCCAGGTGAGGGGATCAGCCTCTGGGGCCACCTTCGTCATGATCGCAAAGGCCTCGCTTTCCTTGCCTGCACAGGCGATGCCCAGAGCGGTTAGGTAAGTGCGGTCCACCCCATCAAAACCCCGGAACAGAGCCCGCAAGGCTGGTCCAGCCGCCTCAAACGGAATGTCCCGCAGCGCCAGTGCGCCCTCACGGCGGACCGCAGGGGAGGGGTCCACACAGGCCTTCAGGGTGCGCTCCCAGGGATTATGATTCGCCCGCTTCAAAGCGCGGAATGCTAACATGCGGAACTCTGCGGGCATCTCTGGAGAAATGGCGTTTTCCAACTGGAGACAAGCGTCCGTGCCTAACAGTGAGAGCGCCCAGACGTAGCGGGCCTTGAAAGAGGGGTTCGTGGCCTGCTTAGCCGCAGCCGCCACGGCGGGAACAGCGTCTTTACCCAACGTCTGGAGATGTTGTAGCGCAGTAAAGCGCACGTTTACCGCAGGCGAGCGCAGCGCCTCCACGCAGCCTGCGGGGCTGCTTAGATCGATTTTGGGAACCCTGGATTTGAATCCCTTAGGCGCGATCCGGTAGATGGCTCCGCTCATCCCCGCATCCATGTCTGCGTGGCCACCGACGCGGGCATCGAACCAATCCGCCACATACAACGCCCCGTCTGCGCCCACCACCACATCGCTGGGACGGAACTTGGTGTTGAGGTCTGGGTTCACCGATTTAGCACCGCCCAGGAAGTCCGAGCCCGCGAATTTCCCCTCGGGATTCGTGGTTAGGAAATCGGTTCTTCCTAACTTATATCCCGCACCCTCCAGGGTAGGGGAGTAGCCGAAGATGGTATTCCGCCCCGGCTCGCAGGTCAGCAGCAGGCCGGAGAAACGCTCTGGCAGGGCTCCATTTTCATAGTAAGCCACGCCCGCTGGCGAGCCGCCGCCATAGACATCGCCCACTGGCATGGTGTCAGGATCTTCCTGCCGCCATTCCGCCGTGGGCACGTCTTGGCCAGGGCGTTTGTCTGCGCTCCAGGCGCGCTTGCCGTCCGCGCTACAGAAGCCTGCATTGCCGCCTTCTAACAGATAGCTAACACGGCAGGCTGGGGGATCATCGTTGTCACTCTGGAAGACCTCGCCAAAGGAGGTGACGCATTGCTCGAAGCTATTGCGGAAGTTATGACCAATGATTTCAATCTTGCTAGCGTCCGGCAACATTCGGGCCGCAAATCCGCCGATCCACACGTGGCCATCATCACTCTTTTGCCCGGCTAGATCATGCGGCGTCCAGTCCTCGAAGTCGTTCTTTTTCTTGCCGTAGTAAGGATCGTAGGCGCTACCGATGCGGAACGTGTGGTCGTCGGAGCCTTTAAATTTCGCCCCGGTGTTGCCCGCACTCCAATACCATTTCCCATCTGGTCCGCCCACCACCGTATGCAGCGAATGATCGTGCGACCGACCATTGAAGCCCGTGAGGATGACCTCGCGCTTGTCCACCGCAGGATCGAATTTCAGATCCCGATTCACATCTGTATAAACAATGAGATCTGGGGCCATGCTCACCACCACCACGTTATCAAACACCGCCACGCCCAGCGGAGCCTTGAGGAATTCCTCCTGCACAAAGGCATGGCTCGTCTCGGCCACTCCATCGTGATCCAAATCCTCCAGCACCATAATGCGATCACCCGCAGGCTGCCGATTCTGGTGCGAACGATAGTTCACGCCCTCCGCCACCCAGATGCGCCCAGCAGCATCCACGTCGATGTTTGTCGGATTATGCAGTGCAGGCGATTGCGCCCAGAGCGTGATCTCCAACTCTGGGTCTAATTTAAAAAGTTCCACCGGCACATGGTCCGGCTCCGCCACAGCGGCTGGTAAATGGGCAATAGAAAGGATCAGCAAAGAGAGATAAGGGCGAAACATAGCCCGGACCTAAGCCACCAGAGCCAGCGCCCGCAACCAGACAAATGAACCGGGAAATACGAAATTACGATTTTGCACGACATGTATTGTGTGTAGTTATAGAAATGAGCAGGATACAGTGTCTTAGTCTGCCATGGAGCGCGGAGTTGCACTCCGCAGCGATGGCCGAGCCACAATTTCCTTCGCCCTTAGCTAAATGCGGCGGAGTGCAACTCCGCGCTCCATTATAATCTGGCTTTGTGTTGCGCGCCTCGGTGTGCTATGGGCCATTCCAAATGAAGACGATTCCCATGCTACTGTTTTCCCATGCTACTGTTGATGTTCATGCTAACGCTAGGTGGGAGCCTGCGTGCTGAAGTTGTAACCGCCGCGCCCCCAACGGGGCGGCTTCATGGGGTCGGCTAGCCGCAGGAGCGAGTCGCCTTGGGCCGCCCCTCCAGGGCTAGCGTATCGTGACTCGGAACCCAGGGCGGTGCCCTGGGCTAATATAGTTCAGGCCATTGGCCTTACGGAGGGGCCGGCGGTTGGCGCTGGAGGTTGCCCCAGGCATCGACACTAGCAATCCATGCTGGAAAGCGGCAGCAGGCGGCCCCAGTCCAAGGAGCAGCCTCCGCCTGCCCTAGCCTCACGCCGCCCTACTCCGCAGGCTTGTCTGGGCCGGGGGTGGGATCGGGATCCGGGGCTGCTTTGGGCTCGCCATCTGGGCCGAAGAGTTCGGCGTGTTCTTTGCGGTAGAGGGCTTCTTGTTCCTTGAGCCACGCGTCGTGATCCTGCTGCTCATCGTGGTAGGATTGGTTGTGGTAATCGTGGTCATGGTAGGCGTCCTCATTTGGATTCCGGTAGGGCACGATCTCTGGATGCAGGACCGGATGCGGAGCCGCGGGCGGGCCTTCTGGTGTTGGGGGCGAGGGGTAATTCCCCTCCGCATCAGGGTCCGGCGTTTCCCGGGTGGGATCTGGCAAACCTAGGCGGGAGGCGGCATAGCGCGCTTGGGACTCCGCTTCTTCAGCGGCTTCCTCAGCCTTGGCTTTGCGGTCCATCCACACGGCTATCCAGATGCAGACTTCATACATCACGACCATCGGCACCGCGAGGGAGGCCAGCGTGCCGGGGTCGCCCGTGGGGGTGATGATGGCGGCCACGGTGGTAATGATGATGACCGCATAGCCGCGCGTGCGGCGCATGAACTCGCTAGTCATCAAGCCTAATTTTACCAACACTAACACCACTACGGGCAGCTCAAAGCTAGCCCCAAACACGAGGCTAAACGTGGTCACAAACGACGTGTAATCCGCAAAGGTCCACTGATCGTGCGTGCCGTCGATGGCATTGCCAAAGGTGTGGAAGAACTGCAACGTGTTCGGCACCACGAAGAAGAAGGCCAGCATCACGCCCCCCAGGAAGAGCCCGAATCCTACCGCCAAGGCGGGCCAGAGCAGTTTCTTTTCCCGATCCGTGAGTCCGGGCATGATGAACTCGAGCAGGAAATAGAAGAGCAGGGGGAAGGCCACCACCAGGCCCGCATAGAGACTCAGCTTCATGGCGGTAAAGAACGCCTCCGCAGGCTTCCGCCAGACGAGTTCGATCACGGGCTTAGCCTCTTCCAGCTCTGGCCGGGTGCGGCGGTCCACCATCGTTTTCACAGCGGCTAGCACCTCCGGGTGCCCAGCGGTGGCGGCGGCAATGAACCCATCCCGACGCGTGATCTCCGCTGGCTGCGGCTCCTTTTCTTCACCTTCTTTATCCAGCGTATGGGCAAAGTTCCAGCTCGCCTTATAGATCAGCAGCGCCTCCACTTGCACCCGCAGCGTGGCCGCCGTTTCCTTGCTGCCAGTCATCTCCGCGTCGATCTGCTCCGCCTGCGCATAGTAGGCTGCGCGCTCGATTTCATTCAGATTCAACACCGCCCGCGCCGTCTCCTTCACCTTCTCCCAGCGTGCTTTGTCAAACTCTTCCGGCTTCCGCTTATCGTCCATCAGCGAAAGCCCGGCCCACTTGGCGGGCAACTGCACGATGGCGGTGAAATCCTTATACCAAACCATGCTCCCAAAGAGCGTGATGAGCAGCGTGATGGTGATCTTCATCAGCATCTTCCGCAGGTCTTCCAGATGCTCCATGAAGGGCTTCTCTTCGTCGGCGTGGAGGTTCTTACGCTTGTTGGTTAGCTTATCGCGCAGTTTCAGCAGTTTGGCAAAAATCATGGATGGGGGGGGAAAGGAAGGGGGGGAAATGGCGGCCTCTCGGAACTAGGCTTCAGATAGCTGTTGTTGCCAGCGTGCTAACTCGCGGGCGAGATTCGCAGGGGATGGGGCCCCGATCCCCTGGCGCGCGGCCAGGGCGGCCTCTAGATTCAGCACGTCGTAAACGTCCTCCTTAAACTCAGGGGAAAATTGCTGATACTCCGCCAGCGTCAGCTCCGGGAACCCCCGCGCCTCCGCTAGGCTGAACGCGGTCAGCTTACCCATGATCTCATGCGCAGAGCGGAACGGCACCCCGTGCAGCACCAGATAGTCCGCTAGATCCGTGGCCAGCAGAAAGGGATCGGAGGCGGCGGCCCGCATCGCGGCGGGCTTCGGCTTCATGCCTGCGATCATTTCTGCAAAGACTTCCAGCGCCAGTCCCAGCGTATCCACGGAATCGAAGAGCCGCTCTTTATCCTCTTGCAGATCCCGATTGTAGGTCATCGGCAGGCCTTTCAAGGTGGTCAGCAGGCTGATCAGATTGCCATAGAGCCGCCCGGTCTTGCCCCGTGTGAGTTCCGCCACGTCCGGGTTTTTCTTCTGCGGCATGAGGCTAGAGCCCGTGGTGTGGGCATCACTCAGAGAGATGAAGCCGAACTCTGCACTGACCCAGAGAATGATGTCCTCACTGAGCCGGCTGAGGTGCATCCCACACAGCGCGATGGCAAAGAGCAGCTCCGCAATAAAGTCCCGATCACTCACCGCATCCATGCTGTTCCGCGTCACACTGGGAAAGCCTAACTGCTGCGCGATAAACTCCCGATCCAGCACGATGGTGCTGCCTGCCAGCGCCCCGCTGCCCAGGGGCATCACATCCGCCCGCGCGGCGGCATCCGCCAGCCGGGCCGCATCCCGATCCAGCATTTCCACATACGCTAGTAAATGATGCCCTAGCAGCACCGGCTGGCCGCGTTGCAGGTGGGTGTAGCCGGGTAAAATGATCTCCGCATGAGCCGCCGCGGACGCCACCAAGGCGGATTGCAGCCCCCGCACCCACTGGATCAGCCGCTGCGTATGATCCCGCACATAGAGCCGCACATCTAGCGCCACTTGGTCATTCCGACTGCGGGCCGTGTGCAGTTTCGCACCGGCAGGGCCGATCCGTTCCGTCAGCGTGGATTCGATGTTCATGTGGACATCCTCTAGCTCCATGCGCCACGTGAATTTCCCCGCGTCGATCTCCGCTAAGATCTCCCCCAGCCCGGCCTGGATCTGCTGGAGTTCCCCCGGCGTGAGGATCCCGGCACGCTCCAGCGCGCTCGCATGAGCCAGCGAGCCTTGAATATCATACGGATAGAGCCTCCAATCGAAGGAGATGCTCTCACCATAGCGTTGCACTAAATTAGAAGTAGCTGTAGCAAATCGACCTTTCCACATGCGCTCTGAAATGCGGCAGAAACCAGCGGATGCAAACTAAATGCTGCCCACCCTGCACGAAACTCGCCCCGCAACCACGGCCTGTTAGAGAATGAGACTCGATTATGGGCCATATCCCAGTTGTGGGCTAGGCCCCACCCACCACTCCCCCACCCTTCACCCCCACCCCGCAGCCACCCGGTCTCTGCTTGCCCCCCCAACCACCGGAATTACCCCCAGCCAGCCTCTCCGGTAATTTCTTTCTCACGAATCTTACTTGAACTCCCGTTCCGGCCCGCTACGCTCAGCGCCTCCCCGATTTCAACCCCTCTTCACTTCCCCTCACATGTCCGTTTTGGTCGATAAAAATACCCGCTTGCTGGTGCAAGGCATCACCGGTGCCTCTGGTGGCTTCCACGCTAAATCCTGCCTCGAATATGGCACCAACCTCGTGGCCGGAGTCACCCCTGGGAAGGGCGGACAGAAGTTCGAGAATCAAATCCCCATCTTCGATACCGTGGCCGAGGCCCGCGCAGCCACCGGGTGTAATGCCACCATGATCTTCGTCCCCCCACCCTTTGCGGCGGATGGCATCATCGAGGCCGCAGATGCCGGCGTAGAGCTGATCGTTTGCATTACCGAAGGCATCCCCGTCATGGACATGATGCGGGTAAAAGTAGCCCTCAAAGACTCCCCCAGCATCCTCATCGGCCCGAACTGCCCCGGCATCATCACCCCAGATCAATGCAAGATCGGCATCATGCCCGGCTACATTCATCAGCCCGGTAAGATCGGCGTCGTCAGCCGCAGCGGCACCCTCACCTACGAAGCCGTCTGGCAGATCACCAGCCTCGGCATGGGCCAGAGCACCTGCATCGGCATTGGCGGAGACCCCATCCACGGCATGACCCAGCTAGATGCCGTCAAACTCTTTGCCAATGACCCGGATACCGAAGCCTTCATCATGATCGGAGAGATCGGGGGCAGCGAAGAAGAAGAAGCCGCCGCGTGGTTGAAAGACCATTGCACCAAGCCCATCGCAGGCTTCATCGCGGGAGCCACCGCCCCCCCCGGCCGCCGCATGGGACACGCCGGAGCCATCATCTCTGGCGGTAAAGGCACCGCTCAGGCCAAACAAGCCGCCCTCCGTGAGGCTGGCATTGAAATTGCTAGCTCCCCCTCCGACATGGGAGCCGCCATCGTCCGCGCCATCGCCCGCCACGGTAAATAAGCTCCCCCCCCTCCCCACCTTTCTCATTTCCCACTCCCCCCTCCCAAAATGCTCGTTGCTAAAGGCCTAGAAGGCGTCATCGCCAATGAATCCCGCCTGTCCGAAGTGGACGGAGCCAACGGGAAACTCTGCTACCTCGGCTACACCATTGATGACCTCGTAGCGCATTGCTCCTTCGAGGAAGTCATGTTCCTACTCTACCGCTCCAAATTACCGAACCAAGCAGAGCTAGACACCTTCACCACCGAACTGCGGACCCACCGCTTCCTCCCCGCGCCCATCAGCACCTTCCTCAAGACCGTGTGCCCGCACGATGGCAACGTCATGGACGTGCTACGGACCGCCGTTTCCCTCCTCGGCGTGCTAGATCAAGACGAACAACACCAAGACCGGAAACTCAACGAAGCCCGCGCCCTCAGCATCTGCGCCAAGATCCCCCTGATCGTGGCCGCCTTCCACCGCATCCGCCAAGGACTAGAACTACCCGCCGTGCGCACCGACCTCAGCGAGGCCGCCAGCTTCCTCTACCATGCCTTTGCCAAAGAGCCAGACCCCACCGCCGTCAAGACCCTAGACGTAGCCCTCATCCTCCATGCGGACCACGGCATGAATGCCTCCACCTTCAGTGCCCGCGTGACCGTGGCCACCCTCTCAGATTTCTATTCCGCCATCACCTCCGCCATTGGCACCCTCAAAGGCCCCCTCCATGGTGGAGCCAACGAGGGCGTCATCCACATGCTCCAAGAGATCGGCAGCGAGGACCAAGTGGACGCCTACGTGGCAGCCAAAATGGCCAAGAAAGAGAAAATCATGGGCATCGGACATCGCGTCTATAAAGTCCTCGACCCCCGCGCCCCCCACCTGCAAAAGATGGCCATCGCCCTCACGGAAAAACTCGGTGAGCCCAAATGGATCCGCATGAGCGAGCGCATCGCCACCATCATGCGGGAGAAGAAAGGGCTAAATGCCAACGTGGACTTCTACTCCGCCACCGTTTACTACAGCCTCGGCCTCCCCACCGACCTCTTCACCCCCATCTTCGCCATCAGCCGCGCAGCCGGATGGACCGCCCAAGTCCTCGAGCAACTAGAAGACAACCGCCTCTACCGCCCCCTCACAGACTACATCGGGCCAAAGCCCCCCCAGCCCATCCTCCCCATCGCCCAGCGCGCGTAATGGCCCCTCTGGCTGAGAAAGGACCGCGGAGTGGCACTCCGCCCCCACCTCGCCAGCGAATGCCTAAGCGCAGCATGAGAGCCCCCATCTCATCGCAGCGGAGTGTCACTCCGCGCTCCTCTCTCCCCCTACCGCCGCAGGGCCAGGATCAGCTCATTGAGCTTCCCGCGCATCAGCTCCAGCTCAGAAGTCTGGAAGGCGCTGTCCAGCGTGCCCACCCCATTACTGCTATTACTCGTGCTATTCAGCACCCCCAGCAGCGCCCCATCCAGCGTGGCTTGCGTCACCTCCCC
>JAYVOP010000214.1:0-20253 GCA_043757865.1 Verrucomicrobiales bacterium
GCCTGCTATGAGACGGAGGACAGCTACTTCTACAGCCTGCATCTGCATCATAATCAAAGTGCCGGGGTCTCGCTGGATCTGAATTTCAATCACAATGTGGTCAAGGCCGCCGAGATCTATAACAATGGCAGCCAGGGGATCTTCATGCGGCAGTCCCACAATAACGATTTCAAAAAAATGCAGCTCCATCACAATGGGAACCAGGGCATCTTCATTGCCCAAGCGGATGCAGACATCGCCACCAACTGCACGAACAATAGCTTCAGCGACCTCACGGTGGAAAATAACAAAGGCTATGGCTTCCGGGTCAACGATCTTTCCTGCACGGAAAATCTGGTGCGTAATAGCACCTTCAAAGGTAATGAGTCTGGCAATGTGAGTGAGGTCACGGAGAAGCTGGTGGCGCTGCTGAATGTGAGTGTACTCTAGCCGAATGACCGCCGAGGAGGAGATCTTTGCCATGCTGCTCCAAGAGCACGCTCGACGGCCCCGCCACGTGGGCCGCTGGCCAGTGCCTCCGGCTGGGATAGGAAAAGCCGTCAATCCGGCCTGCGGAGATGAGGTGACCGTGTGGGTGCCGCCAGACGGCTCAGAAATCCTCTGGCAAGGCCAAGGCTGCGCGCTCAGTCAGGCTGCCGCCTCGCTGATGGCCACGCAGTTGCAGAGCCGATCCCGCGCTGAAATGCAGGCGCTGCGGGAAAATTTTACCGCTTACTTGCGTGATTCTGAGAGCGCAGAAGATGGGTTAGGAACACTGGCTAGGTTCGCACAGATCCGGGCCTTTCCCGCTCGCGTCGCCTGCACGTTAGTGGCGTGGGAGGCCTTGGCCAAAGCGCTAATAGCGTGCTAGTCCCGGCTCCTGCTCATCCGCCCAGGCGTCGATGCCGCCGTGGAGGCTCCAACAATTCGCTACGCCTTTTTGCCGCAGGAAATGCATCGCCTGCATGGATCTCATGCCGTGGTGGCAATAGATGACCACGTGCTCGGCGGCATCCGTAAATTTCTGCGGAGCATCCTGGGCAAAGCTGGATAAGGGATGGAGTTGCGCGCCTGTAATATGGCAGATGTTCCACTCGTCCTCCTCTCGGCAATCCACGAGCCGGAACGGCTCCCCCAAAGCGCGCAGGACGGCTAGTTCATCGCAGGTGATTTCAGGGGTACAAGGATCGGGAAACATACGTTTTAAAGTTTCCGCGCATTCCGCTGTGCCGTGGCCTTAAGCCGCAATGCATTGAGCGCAATGAAGCCGGTAGCATCATTCTGATTATAGCTGCCGCCGCCTTCCATGGTGGCGATGCTTTCATCGTAGAGACTGTGAGGGCTGCGACGTCCGGCGGCCATGATGTTGCCTTTGTAGAGCTTGAGGCGGACTTCTCCGCTCACGCTCTTTTGGGATTCTGTCACGAGGGCTTGGAGGGCCTCGCGCTCGGGGCTGAACCAGAATCCGTTGTAAACGAGTTCGGCATATTTCGGGATCAGGCTATCCCGCAAGCGCATCACCTCGCGATCCATGGTGATGCTTTCGATCTGCCGATGCGCCTTATACAGAATGCTGCCGCCGGGGGTTTCGTAGATGCCGCGGGACTTCATGCCCACGAATCTATTTTCCACCATGTCCACGCGTCCACAGCCATGCTGGCCGCCCAGCGCGTTCAGCACTTTCATGATGCCGTAGGGATTCAGCAGCGTGTAGCCGTCCTGGCTGCCGCCCGTTTGTAGGCCTAGGCTGGTGATGAGAGCGGCTAGGCCCTCCGCTTGCACGCCGATGCAGTTGCCTTTTTCAAACAAACATTGCACATACGCTGGCGCATCCGGGGCCACCTCGGGGTCCACGCTGAGCTTATACATTTCCCGCACGTCAGGTGCAGTGCCGTCGAACCACGTGTCCTCTAGCATCCCGGCCTCAAAGCTAATGTGGAGCAGATTCCGATCCATGCTGTAGGGCTTCTTGGCGCTAGCTTGCACGGGGATTTGATGTTTAGCGGCATAGGCGATCATCTCTGTGCGACCAGGAAACTGCGCCCGGAAATCATCCATGCGCCAAGGGGCGATGACCTTCAAATGCGGGGCCAGCATGGCCGCGCTAAGCTCGAAGCGCACTTGGTCATTCCCCTTACCCGTGGCTCCGTGGGCCACGGCATCCGCGCCTTCCCGCAGGGCTACTTCTACCATGCCTTTGGCTATGCATGGCCGCGCGATGCTGGTGCCGAGGAAATATTCTCCCTCGTAAATGGCCCCCGCTTGGAACATGGGAAAAATATAGTTAGCCGCAAAGTCCTCCCGCAGATCTCCTAGAAAATAACGGTGAGCCCCGGTGGTTAGCGCCTTTTGCTCCAGGCCATCCAGCTCTTCCTCCTGGCCCACATCTGCACAATAAGCCACGATCTCACAGCCATACTTTTCCTTTAACCAAAGGAGCAGCACGGACGTATCTAAACCACCTGAATATGCGACGACAATTTTCTTCATAAGGGCGCGAAGAGAACACAGCGGAGGGAAGATTCAACCTCCAAATGGTCATTTCCCCCGCCGCCAGTGAGCGTAATAGAGAAACTGCGGGAAGCCCATGACGATGCCGAGCACAAGGCCGCCAGCGCGTTCGATGAAGGGGTTAAACGTGAGGCTCTGACTGAGAAACGCTAACAGGGAAATGAAGGCCAGCGCCCCGACTTCTAACGGAATGTCTGGACATGACCCTAGCAACCGCTGCGACCGATACGCCCGGGCTGTGGCCATCCCGAAAATGCCCAAGCTAAAGCACGCCCCAATGATCCCGCCGGAGAAAATAGCGTAGGTCCAGATACTGTGCCCAGGGAAACGCACCTCTGCCGTCCAGGCGCGGAACTCATCTTCATTCCCATAAGTGTATTGTGCTAATTCCGGCACAAAGGTCTCATCCCAATAGTAGGGGGCACCCAGCCCGCGACCATAGACCCAGGTGGATGGTTCATCATTGAGGAGATGGAGAAAGGCCGTCGTTTCCGCATAGCGGGTGAGGGCACTGGGATCGGCGGAGGAGGACTCTGCGCCCTTGGTGTAGAAGAGCCGCTCCACCCAGCGCTCGATGACGAAGGGTGCCACGGCCGCCGTAAGTAACACCGCCCCGAGCATTAACCCCGCCACCACGATGGCTTGGCGGCCTTTCCGGCTGCTAAAGCCCCGGGGGAGCGCCCCTAACGAACGCACTTGCCACAGCACGATCCCCACGCCCACCGCCGCCGCCGCGAAAATAAATACCGCCGAGCGGGTCACGCTGAGCACATAGGACAAGATGCCCACGCCGCCCACCAGCAACGCGCTCCACGGCAGGCGCTCGGAGAACGCCAGACCGCAGAACAGATAGGCGATCACAAACGGAGCGCAGGGGCTCAGTAACTCCACGCGGACCATCTCAATGGGGATCTTGGCGATCATCAACGCATAGACTGCGCGCCAGAGCAGATTCACCACACTAGCAATGAGCAGGGGCCAGAGCACGTGCTTATATTGCAGGCCGCTGGAGGCAATCACTTGCGTGACGAGCAAGCTGAGAAACAGCAGGAACGGAGGGATGACATTGCGGAAATACCACAAGACCTCCACGTGATTTACCACAGCCACTAACCCCGTGGACAGTAAATACAGCCCCCAGGTGAGGGTCAGCCACCCCATGGGTAAGGCAAAGATCCGGCGGATGCCTAACAGGGTGATCACGAAGCCGCTCAGTAGCGTGAGTCCGAAGAAGATGAACTGCACCGCCGATCCGCCCGAACCCTCTGCCGAGCGATAATCAAACGCCCATGATAGGCAATAGACCCAGACGCAGACCGTCAGTATCCGCCGCACGTTCATGCCAGCACAGGCTCAGGGCGAGCTTGGGGCCAAGCTAAGATTTCCTCACCACAGCCCGCTGCGTCTTGCACCGCCACGCCCAGAGTCGTCTCCAGGTCATAGCCATAGCCCCGCAATAGCTGAAAGCATTGCTCCCGTTGCTCATCCCCATGCAGCGCGAGCAACAACACCGGGCGATGTTTCGTGAACAACGCTGCCGCTCCCGTCAGCAGCGCAGACTCCGCACCTTCCACATCCACTTTGAGAAAGGCCGGGACCGCCTGCGGCTGCCCCTGGAGGAATTCATCTGCCGTAAGGCACGGGACTAGATAACCCGTAGCCTGTGTCGTTAGGAATCCTTTCTGGTGCGACTCCCCGGTGTCAAAATTCAGCATGGAGGAGGCATCGCCTAACGCAAGCTGCACTAGGGTCACATTGAGCAGGGCGTTGAGCTGGATGTGATACAGGAGATTTTTCACATTCGATCCCAGCGGCTCAAAGGCATATACATGGCCTTTAGGTCCAACGAGTCTGGAGAAACCAAGGGTGTAAAAACCCGCATTCGCCCCCACGTCCCAGACTACTTGGCACGGCTGGATCACCTTGGCCACGAGCGCCTGCACCTCTGGCTCATAGCTGCCAAGCCAGCAACGGTGAATCGATGTGCCCACCACCCAACGGAAGCCTTGATTGATCCCGCCCCGCACCAGCATCACCATGGACTTCGGGATCTGATTCATAAAGAACCGCAGCACCCGACCTAGACCGGAAGTTGCTGAGACGGCATTTAAACGCGATATCATAAAATAGAGGACGGGAGGGACGAAAGGCTGCGTCTATGGAATACGGCTCCATAGACGCTAAAACCACCATACGCAACACATAAATCCATGTGTACTAGCAATAAAAACCGCTAGAAACTCAGGCTGAACCTAACGGAAATTTAATTTTTACCGCCGATAGGAACGAGGGCTTACGTGGTGACGCGCATGGGCATCAGGACGTAGAGGAAGGGGGTGTTGATCTTGAGCACGCCGGGACTCACTTCATCAATGAGATCCAGGAAGATGGTGTCCGTGTCCAGATTCCTAAATGGAGCCATCAGGTAGTCAGGATTAAAGGCGATGGCCATCTCTGGGCCGTCATATTTTACCGCCAGGGACTCCTGGGCCTCACCCACGTCTTGGGCATTGACGAAGATCTCGATGTTATCTGCTGTGAACGCCAGCTTCACAGAATTCGTCTTGTCCTGGGCCAGCAGGGAAACGCGTTGCAGCGCTTTCATGAAGACTTCCCGCTCCAGAGGGATGCGGTATTTGGCGGGTCCAGGGATGACTTGCTTGTAGTTCGGATAGTTGCCTTCTACGAGCTTGCTGACGATGAGGTTCCGATTCAATTCAAAGGCGATCTGCTTAGCCCCCACCCGCAGGCGGATTTCACCATCCTCTTTGACGAGGCTTTGCAGTTGGTTGATGCACTTGGTGGGAATGATGATGGCGGTCTCCATGCTGTCTGGCACCTCAATATCGTAGTCCGCCATGGCCAACCGACGGCCATCTGTAGCCACCAGCGTGAGTTGGTTATCTTTAAAGATGCAGTAAATGCCATTGAGCACGAAGCGCATTTCATCTGTGGAAATGGCGTAGCTGGTCTTCTTCAGACCGTCTTTCAAGACCTTCTGGTCGATCTTGAATTCCTTCACGTCATCAAACTTATTCGGGGGAGGGAACTCGTCCGCGCTGCGGCCCATGAGTTTGAAGTTGGAGTTCCCACACTTGATGGTGGCCACATTGTTTTTATCCACGGAGACATGAACTTCATCCGCAGGCAGCTCCCGGACAATGGCCGCCAGCTTCCGCACGGGCAAGGTGGTAGCACCCGTAATGCTGACATCTGCCTCCACTCGTCCGCTCACGAGGAGGTCCAAATCCGTGGTCGTCAGTCGCAGTTCTCCCTCATCCGCTTCAATCAACACATTGGAGAGAATAGGCAATGCCGCACGGCTGCCTACCACGTTTTGCACTTGTTGAAGTCCTTCGAGAAAATTGTCTTTGCGAATCGTAAATTTCATAATTTGGCCAAATAAAGCCCCAGATATAACAGCGGGTCCACCTTTGGCAACAACTAGGTGGCACTGATTTTCAGGAAAATGAAGCGGCCTGGAACTCGCCCGGCATCAGACCTACGAACCGTCGATTTGGAGGTAATGATTGCGTCTGGCTAAAATCGATCTTCTGCCTATATTAAAAATGAACGACTTTATAGAAAGAACAGGTTCATCGGAGAGAGGCTCAGAAACCGCTGCGCTTAGTGCGCTCATCCAATCTCTAGGGCAGAAAGGAGCCGTGTGTATGGCCGCCGCCGGATCGGGAAGACCTCCTTGATCCGGGAGGCTATCGGGCGGAAGCCAACGTTGTTTTTAAGAGGGGTTAGAGAATGCTCCGACCAAGGAACAACTGGCCGCTTTTGTGGAGCAAATCTCCCAGCAACTCAACCGCAAGCTCCCCGCCCGCAACTGCAAGTCCTGGTCCGAGGCCTTTCTCTTGCTGCACGAGGCCCTGGCAGGCAAGCCAATGGTCATCGTGCTAGATGAACTCCAATGGCTTGCCAATTACCGCGCAGAGACGGTGCGAGCCTTGAAGATGGTCTGAGATTAACTATCTATCGCACGTTGATTTTGTGTGGCTCCATCGCGTCATTTATGGCCACAAAGGTGATCCGTTCCAGCGCCTTCCACGGGCACACGGATGCGATCATCCATCTCCAAGGCTTCCTCCTGCATGAGACGCGGCGGATGTTGCCCAAGTGCGGCTTCACGGAAGTGCTCGACGCGCAGAGTTTCACGGGGGGGGGCCGAAGTATCTGGAACTGCTGCAAACGGCCCCGTCTATTTTGCAAGGCATCAGCCAACCAGCGTTTTATCCGAACGGATACTTCGTCGATGAATACGAGCGGCTGTTCACCAGCCATTTTGGGCGGAATCCCGAATATGAACGCCTTGTGCGGGCCTGGCGGCGGCTCCGTATGGACTTAACCGGAAGGACTTGGCTGCGGCGGCCAAGGTTCATGAAGGCGGTGGGCTCACCCAGCATCTTTATGATCTGGAGGCCGCAGGCTTCATTCATTCCCATCAGCCCTTCGACAAACCACCTAACTCCCGCCTGATCCGCTACCTGCTGAGTGATCCGTGGCTGAGCTTTTACTTCTCCTTCCTGCGTCCGAAGCTCAAGGCCATCAAGGCCCAGAGCCAGCAGGGCCGCTTGGAGATCCTGGCTAGGCCGGGCCTTTGAATTAGCCTGCATGCGCCACGCGGATGAATTGGCGCAGTTGCTAGGCTTTGCGGGCGTGTCTTACAACGTGGAGCCGTGGTTCCGGCCCCCCCCGCCGAGGCTTGGACGGAGTGCAAATTGATCTGGCCTTTGGACGGGCGAATAACGTCATCACCTTGTGCGAAATGAAACGCCACACGGCTCCACTCGGCAAAGCGATCATTGCCGAAGTCGAGCGTAAGGCAGCGGCCCTCCAAAGTGAATCTCCCCGGCACACAATCCAGAAAATATTGATCGTAGATGGTCCTATTTCTAAGGAAATATCAGCCGCTGGCTACTTCTTTCAGATCTTGGGGGGCGCAGATTTAATGAAATGATTTTCTTCCTATAATGATCTAAAAATTAATTACAGAAAGAAAATCGAATATGCTAGGTTAGTCTTATTTACCGCAGATACGGCAGAAATTTCATTTACAGCAAAGGCATTTCATCGCAGAAATAACCTGTGATTAAATTCTTTACGCTCCTCTCTGCTTTCCTCTTCGCCACCCACTTTATCCAAGCCCAAGACGCGGCCCCCACCATTGCGGCGTTGAAGCCAGAAGTGCATACAGGCACTGAGGGACGCATCGAAAAATTTAACCAAATATCCAAAGAAGGCACCGCCCAACTGGTCTTCCTGGGAGACTCCATCACCCAGGGTTGGGAAGGTGCGGGCAAAGAAGTCTGGGCCAAGTATTACGGCCAACGCAACGCGGCTAACTTCGGCATCGGCGGAGACCGCACGGAGCATGTGCTCTGGCGCATGGACCATGGGAACTTCGATGGGCTCAAGCCCAAGCTTGTGGTCCTGATGATCGGCACGAACAACACTGGCCACCGCAAAGATCCCGCCGCCGATACCGCTGCGGGCGTCAAAGCCATCCTCGCCAAGCTCCAAACCAAATGCCCTGACACCAAAGTGCTCTTGCTCGGCATCTTTCCTCGGGGCGAGAAACCCGACGATGAAAAACGCCAACTGAACGTGAAGATCAACGAACTCCTCAAGCCCATGGCGGACGACAAAAAAGTCTTCTTCATGGACATCGGGGCTAAATTTTTAGAGCCCGACGGCACCATGACCAAGCAGATGATGGGAGATTTCCTTCACCCGGGCCCCAAGGGTTATCAAATCTGGGCGGATGCGATTGATGCGAAGCTCTCGCTGCTGCTAGGCGAGCCTCAGTAACTCCTCCGCTCGCTCTGGCAGTATCCTGAAATGTGCAGATAAAGTTTGCACCCTAGGTTATTCTTGCCCCTGTGACGCTTCCGCCCGGCTAACCCCGAGGCGGGCTTGTTTCCTGTATCAACTTATGCTCCCGGTTACCCATTGGATTCTACGTGATGTGGAACCTCACGTGCTGCAGCGCGTGAGGGAAGTGCCCGCATGTGCCGGGGAATCCGCCTTAGTGCTACAGTTGCTGGCCCAGCGGGGCGTGCATGGAGAGGCGCAGTTGCAGAAATTTCTTAATCCGCTGCTCAAAGAACTTAGTGATCCCTTCCTCCTGCCGAACATGCGGGCGGCAGTCGAACGCATCTTTACTGCTGTGGATGAGCACCAAACCATCGCACTGTTTGGTGACTACGATGTAGATGGGGTCACTTCGCTGACGCTATTAAAGACCGTGCTGGAGGCCTACGGATTGGCTCCACAGGCGTTCCTGCCGCATCGCATGGAAGAAGGGTATGGCGTCTCCCGAGAGGGGCTGGAGCGGGTGCTTTCCCAGTGCACGCCGCACTTGCTCATTGCGGTGGATTGCGGCACCACTTCGGTGGAGCAGATCGCGTGGCTGAAGGCAGAACATGGCGTGGACGTGATCGTCTTTGACCACCACGAGACCAGCAATGGCGTGCTCCCAGACTGCGTGGCGGTGGTGAATCCGAAGCTGGGGGACCGTTTCCACTACCTCTGTAGCGCGGGCGTCATTTTTAAATTAGCCCATGCGCTCATCAAGGAACGGCGGCTGGATAATTTTGATTTAAAAGATCATTTAGACATCGTGGCGTTAGGCACCGTGGCGGACATCGTGCCGTTGGTGGATGAGAATCGTTTGCTAGTGCAAAAGGGCCTGGAAGGCCTGGAGCACACCAAGAAACTGGGGCTGATGGCACTCAAATCCGTAGCGGCCTTGACGGGAAAATTGACCAGTATGGATCTTGGATTTCGCCTCGGACCGCGTTTGAATGCCTCTGGCCGACTCGACACTGCGCAGGCTTCGTTGGACTTATTGTTGTCCAAGGATGCGCTGGAAGCCCAGGGCCTAGCCCAAGTGCTGGACGGCCATAACCGTGCCCGACAGTTGCTAGAGCACAGCATCCACATCGAAGCGGAGAAAGCCGCCGTGGCTGATCTGAAGGCCACGGACCCGGCTGGCTTAGTGGTAGCAGCGGAGGAATGGCATCCCGGCGTGGTGGGCATTGTGGCGTCTCGATTAGTGAAAAAATATTACCGCCCCGTGTTCGTCGTGGCCATCAATGAAGAGGGCGTAGGGAAAGGCAGCGGACGCAGTGTGGACGGCATTTCCCTGGTGCAGGCGATTGAAGCCTGTCGGGATTTGCTCATCAATGGTGGGGGCCATGACATGGCGGCGGGCATCACCATTGAGCGTGTGAATCTGCCCGCCTTCCGCGAGCGCTTTGCCAGCGCCATTGCGCAACAAGCCTCCGAAGGGCAACTGGAGCCGAAGCTCTTTGTCGATGCCGAGACGCGGCTCCACGAGCTAGACCTCGATTTCCTCCATAGCTACGATCGCTTGCAGCCGTTTGGAAATAGCAACCCCCAGCCGCTTTTCCTGGCCACAAACGTGATGCCGGGCTCCGAGCCACGGCTGCTCAAGGAAAAGCATATCAAATTCGATTTCTATCAAGACGGCTGCACGCGCACCGGCATCTGGTTTAACGGAGTGCGGGAAAGCACCCCGCTGAATCTTCCCAAGCCGCCATGGGACGTGGCCTTCTACGTGGATCGGAATACCTACCGTGGCCATACCAGCGTACAGTTGCTAGTCCAAGGCTTGCGCACCGCTGCGCCCGTGCAACGCGTCATCACTATCCCCGTGCCCCATGCCTGAGATCACCGTTGCTGCCACCTCCACATGGTTTCGCACACGTCGCTGGCCGACTTGGCGGGTGTGGCTGCCGCTGCTCTCGCTAGTCTTAGCTGCCCTGGCTTGGCTCGGCTTACAGGCGCATGATTGGCTGGCGGTGACGGATCGCGTGGCGGATGCGCGGTATGTCGTGGTGGAAGGCTGGGCCCCCGATGCGGTGGTGTTGGCAGCCGAACAAGAGTTCGATGACCTCAATGCGAAATTGCTCCTCACCACGGGCCTCCCGCTGGAAACGGGCACGTTTCTCAGTGAATACAAAGACTTCGCCACGTTGGCCGCTACCACGTTAGCCAAATCCGGGATGCCCGCCGCGTCCATCTATCCCGTGCCCGCCGCCGCCGTGGCCCGGGACCGCACAGCGGCCATGGCCACGGCCCTAAGATCGGCTTTGGACGGCCTCGCGGTGCCGCCTGCCGAGCGGAAAATCCAGCTCATCACCTCCTCCGTGCATGCCCGCCGATCTCAGAAAATTTACCAACGCATCCTCGGCCCAGACTGGCAGGTGGGCGTCGTTTCCATCACCAATCCCAGCTACCCCGCCGCGCAATGGTATCGCCATAGCGCAGGGGCTAAGGGCGTGATCGATGAGTTAGTCGCTCTCGGCGTGGTGCTGTGTGGCGGAGAATGAGTCCCCCGCTATTTTTTCAAAATCAACAGCCCGCGCAAGGTCATGAGGCTCTGCCCGTCTGGTAGAGTGGCGGGAACGATGACGAGGCGGTAGATGCCGGGAGAGTTGACGTTGAGGGTGAGCGGATCCGTGGTGGAAAATTGGGTTTCGCTAGCCGTTTTCGGCACCGTGTTAGGCTTGAGCGTGGGAGCGGTAGGCCCCAAGAATACGCGATAGGTGGCGGGCTCCGCTGCGGTATTGGCTAGGGAAAGTTGGATTTTGATCTCGCGCTTTTCTTTGAATTCCACATCCCAGCCGATGCAGCTCTCTGGATTCGTCCAGCCACGGATGACTTTGGTGTTTGGGTCCAGCGTAGGAGCACCTAACGGGGGGCCCATGATGTAGGCATCTGCCGCCCCCAAGACGAGGTCGGCTTTCTCAGCGTAAACTTTGATCCTGGCCATGGCGGCGGTAATGACGGCCTCCGCCCCAGGGGCTTGGAGTTCTTGCGCGAGCACTTTGGCGCTGGGGTGAGCGATGGCAGCGGTGGCGACAATGAGGGCGTTTTTGCTGAGCGGTGTCGTGGCGTAGGGGATGGCGGCTTTGATGAGCGCTTGGCGGTTTTCCACGGTGGTTCCAAAACGATTCACTAGATAGGCGTAAGTGGTCATGGCCGCGTCGGTCTCTCCAGCTTGGGCGCATTTCAAGAGGTCCGTGGCCACACTGGGCTTGGGTACCCACGCCCAGACGGCAGCGATGGCGGCATTGCGGATAGCGGTGTCGGGACTGACAAGATCCGCACGCAACAAGCTGGAGGAGGACAGAATCTGCTCTGCGCCCACAAGGCGATGCAGCCGCGTGCGTTCCCCTGGCTTAGTCATCTCGAGCGCTTGGGCAATGGCTGCGGTGCGGGCGCGTTCCTCAGTGGGCAGCAAGGCGATGGCGGTGGGAAGATCTGCGCCCAGTAATTTTTCTAACACTTCCCTCCCACCCTTACTCACGGGAGGCGGAGCAGGAATGACTGGAGCGGGAGCGGGGACAGGCGCAGGCTCCGGCATGGGCACTACGGCCACTTCCGTGGGAGCAGGTTTGGGAACTTCCGGCGCGGGCGGGGGCTTCGGTTTGGGAGTAGGAACTGGCGTCACGGCCACGGAGGCTGGGGCGGGCTCTGGAGCAGGCGTTTGAACCTCGGATGGGGGCGTTTCCGGGTGACCGAGGAAAAGCCACGCCACCCCGCCGCCGATGGCTAGCAGCAATGCCGTGAGACCGATCCAGAGGCCCAGCTTGCCCTTCGGCGGCTCCGGTTTCACCACTTTTTCCAAGTTCGGCGTGCTACTGCGGGCTGCGGCCATGGTGCCCTCTGCCATGATAATTTGGCTGGCGCTGCCAGAAATAGGTCCCGTGGTGCTGCCCGCAGGCCCCGGCGGACGATAGACGGGCTTCGGTTTGCTATTCGGACGCACGGCGGTGCCCACCGCAGGCGGCTGGGGCACGCCCTTGAGGCCATGTTTCTGGGCGGTGAAATATTCTAACGCCGTCCGCGCGTCTTCTGGGCGCTCATCCATTTCCCGGCTGATTAACCACATTACCCAATAGCAGAGCCAGTCTGGTAGATCCCCCCGCACTTGCTTCAGCGGCTTCACGAAATGTTGCAGGTGACTGGCCATCACCTCTGCGCCTGTTTCTCCGTCGAACGGATGCTGCGTGGTCAAGATCTGATAGTAAATGCAGCCCAGTGAATACATATCCGTCCGCGCATCCAGTGGGAAGCGCTCGAACTGCTCTGGGGCCATGAAATAGATCGACCCAAAGATCCCGCCGCCCTGATCTTCCGTCTGCGGACGCGCCTTGAGCCCGAACTTCGCGAGCCCGAAATCCAGAATCTTGAGCTGAAATTTCCCGCTCGCTAACCACACTACCATCAGGTTACTCGGCTTCAAATCCCGGTGTACTAAGCCCACCGCTTGCGCTGCGATCAGGCCCTCCAGTGTTTGCAGCACCACCTGCTGGAAATCTTCCTGCGTCATCCCACCGCGCGCGATTACCTCGTCCAGTGTCTCGCCTTTCAGCAATTCTAATACCACAAACGGCCCTTGTTCATCCTGCCCCACGTCATAGACCGTCACGATGTTAGGGTGCTGCAATACGGACAGCGTCTTCGCCTCCCGGATCAGATCCGCCGCCATGGATTCTGCGTTTCCGCCTTCCGGCACCTTCACCCGTTTTAGGGCCACGTCCCGGTCCAGTTGCGTGTCTTTAGCTAGATACACTTCTCCCAGACCTCCCTGGCCGATTTTTCCTTGCACTAGGTATCGTTGACTCATGAATTTGTTAGCAGGCGCTGAACTAGAAAATATTTGGGGTGACTCTAGACCTGCGGCCGGGCAGATTCAATGAGTAATCCCATGTCTTGGCTTCTTTTGTGGCGAATCCACAAGGCGGCGGGTGGCGGGCTTACAAATCGAGGGGTTTTCCATGGAAATTATTGAAAATTGATATAGCGCAGATTATACCACAGGCAGCGGGAATGTAACATGGCTTTAACTTGAATTTTTTTCAAATTAATATTTCGCATTTGCAAAATTTATTACATTTGCACGATTTCCATTTCCAGGCACCATTCGACTCGCCACCTCTGAAACGTGCTAGCACTTCACCCTGGCGCTCCTGCAATCTTCGTCCATGCCCAGTCCCAAAATCGCCAACTACACCTTCCTCAAGCGTCAAGGGAGCGGCACGTTCGGCTCCGTTTACCAAGGGGAATGGGACGGACGGCTCTCCTGCGCGATCAAGATTTTTGACAAGGCCGCCATCAATGCGGCTTATGTTAGCTGGTGTCTGGAAAAGCTCCGTGGGGAGGAACGCCACCCGCACGTCATTCCCGTGTTAGGATTCGATCTGGCGCAGAATCCCGCCTATGCTTCCAGCTCGTGGATGGAGCCTCCCGCCAATGGCCTTCGCTCTTTCACGGACGCGGCGGGGAAATGGTCATTGCAGGAGACAGGCGCGGGGTTGGTCTCGTTGGCTGGCTCCCTAGCATGGCTGCACGAGCGCGGCGTCATCCACACGGGGCTGACTTCCGGGAATGTGCTCTTGCTCAGCGAGTCCCCAGACAGCGCGTGCCTAACGGATGTGGGCCAGGGACTCATTGATAGTAACCAGGAGGCGGATTGGACGGCCCATGCACCTTACCTCAGCCCGGAACGATGTCGGCATGAGCCTCCCCAGGGGGAGAGCTCTGGCGAGGCCTGGGATGTGTATGCGTTTGGTGTGGTGGCGTTCCAATTGCTAACCGGACGAAATCACGTGCGGGCATTGGATTATTTTAAGAAAATCAATAAGGTGCGGCCAAATCAGACCTCCCCTCCCCGAATTGATCTGGCAGAGCTAGCCGCGCACCTGGAAAAGGATCTTGATGTGGCGTGGCGGTCACGCCCGAATTCCCCAAGCGAGGAAGCGCTGCGGGCGCTGGTGGATCGCTGTCTGGCGCTCTCCCTCGACAAGCGCTTCCTCCACATGGCCGACGTGCTCAAGGCGCTGCGGAAAATTGATTTAGACGCCCTTCATCCTGAGTTGCGAACCCTCACCCCACGCCCTGCTAGCCAGTCCGTGCGCGGGGTGCGCCCGCCGCCCCGCGTCGAGAAAAAGCCCCCTCCAGCCAAGCCGCCCCTCAGCCTCAAGCTGAAGGATACGTGGCAAAAGGCCCAGGTTCTAGCCAAACGCCTCCCTCGACCCAAGTTGACCAGCAAATTCAGCCTCCCCAGCAGTTCGGGCCTCACCCTAGCCGGGGGAGCCGCTGCCGTGCTGGCCGCCTCCCTGGCTGGTTGGCAGTACCGCCAACACCAGCAGGCCTGCTCAGAAGTAGCTCATTTACAAGCCGCACTCGCCCACAGTCGCACTGCTGCGGAAACCCAATCCGCCGAACTCCAGACCCAAGCCAACCTAGCCAAACAAGCGCTAGCCGAACAGGCCCGCCTCCGCCTTAATCTCCAGCATGAACAAGACATGGGTGACAGCCTCCTGGAAACCCTGCTAGAGCAACGCCCCAATAACGAACGGGATCTGGAAATCTGGAAAGCCCGCCTGACCGATTATTCCGTCCAGGCCGCCGACCGCCTCAAGCAGATGAGCGATAATCCTAACCTGAAGGAAGCCAGTGCCCGCACCCGCTGGAACATGGCCAGCCTAACCCTAGCCCTCAACGAGCCCCAGGCCGCCATCGGCTGGCTGAACGACGCCCTGAGCGAGGTGGAACTTTCCGCCGCCGCCACTACCGACAAAACCCAGCACGCCGCCTGGGATCTCCTCAGCGGGAAAATCCAGTCCCGCCGGGGAGAACTGAGCCTCCAACGCGGGCTGACTGCCGAAGCCACCCAACGCCTCGGCCAAGCCGTGCAAGGCCTCCAAGGCTACCTCCAGGCTGCCCCCAGCGATAACGCTGGCCTGCGCGAACTGGCCCGCGCCCAATGGCTGCTGGGCAAAGCCCTCCTGGCCAAGCCGGACCCCGCCGCCGCTAACGAGCACCTCTCCGCCGCCAGCGAGGCCGCCACCAAGCTCATTTTCTCCGATGCGCGACGGGATTCGGATGTTTTCTTATTGGTCGATTCCTATCATGGCCAAGCCCAGGCTTATCTAGCGTTAAAGCAAGAAGACAACGCGCTCAAAAGCTACTTTCAGCCCATGCAGGCGCTGCGGGATTGGGATCGGGATAATCCCACCGCCGAGGCTGGGCGTTCCCGTTTAGCCGCCTCCTACCTAGGCATGGGACGCCTGCTGGCCAACCTCCCAGAGGAGGCGAATCCTGCGGGAAAATCCCTCAATCAAGGCATCCGCGTGCTCTTAGATCTTATTACTGAGCATAGCGATAACGAAACCTATCTACTCGATCTAGGCGATGCTTATGCAGAGTTAGCTAATCTAGCCGTAGCCGCCGCTGGCTCCGCCCGGGATGGCATACCGCACATTGCCAGTGCAGTGAATTACCTCCAAATCCTGGTGGAAAAGAATCATGCCGAACCCCACTACCGCGTGCGCTATGCCACGGCTCTGGCCCGCCAGACGGAACTCTTTTCCCAAGTTTCTAAATTTTCCGATGCCGTCAAAACTGGCCCCATCGCTGAAACCCTGCTTGATGCATTAGAACACGAGGAGGGCCTCTCCCCCGAAGATCAAGCCGCTGCCCTCCACACCTCCGCCTCCCTCCAGGCCATCCTTGGACGCTGCTGGGAGCAACTCGCCAAACTTCCCCAAGCCAAAGAAGCGTATCGCAAAGCCATCGTGCTGGGAGAGAACATCTGTGCTCTCAATCCCCAAGATGAAGCCGCGCAACAGGCCCTAACCGCCGCCCAAGTTCACGCCAAACGCCTGGAGAAGTGAGCGCAACTTAAACGTTTGCAGCCCGGCATTCCCCTTTATGCTCGGCACCCCATGTCTCTTAAAATCCGTTTCCAGTCCGCCCAAGTCACCCGCCTCGTTCTCGCCAAGATCGGCCATCCGCAACGCCAAGAACCGCTGCAAACCTCCAAGGCCGCCTTTCCCGTGCGCCCAGAGGACCAAGCCACGCTAACCGCGCTCTTCCTCAAGCCCTTCAAGAACTTGCTCGGCCACCGTTTCTCGCATCATTCATCCTTGGAAAAAAATGAGATCTACCAACTCAGCAAAGCCATCTTTGCCGAGCCCCAGAGCTTATGGGAGCACGGTTGCGCCATCGCCCAGCGCCTTTATTCCAAATCCAATCATCCGAACATCAAATCAGGCGACCTCTGCGTGGGCTTAGTGGAAGACCTGGAAGTGGATGGGCAAAAAGTGCTAGGCCTGTGTCTCTTGAAGGCGGAAACCATCGTCCCCTTTCTCAGTATTTCTGCGCGAGATGGGGACCTACGCCTAGCTGCTGAGGAGGGGATTAATCCTGAGAAGATCGACAAAGGATGCCTCATTTTCAATCATGGCGCAGAGCACGGCTGCTACGTGCTGACCTTTGATCGGGCCGGGGCGGAATCCCGCTTTTGGCTGCGGGATTTCTTAGGTGTCACCGCCGTGCCAGATGCCGCTTTCCTCACCAATGCTTATGCCAAGATGGCCGTCTCCTTCTTAGAAAAACAGGCCCCTAGCCCCGTCGAAGATCGCGCTCCGTGGGAGGGAGCCTCGCCTGCCCGGGAAGCGCTGGCTTACTTTGAGAAACAGGAAAAATTCGACCTCCAAGACTTCGAGGAAAAAGTGCTGAAAACACCAGAAGCCGTGGCCAAATTTACCGCCCACCGTTGCCAGATTGAGGAAGAGCAAGGCGCGCCCCTTGAGCAATCCTTCGGCATTTCTCAGAAGGACATCGCCCGTGCCCAGCGGAAGATCACCGCCGTTATGAAGCTCGACACAGGCGTGGAGATTCACGTGAAATCCTCCGGCACTAGCAAGCCCACCGCCGTGCTGGAACGGGGATTCGATGAGGCCAAGAAAATGAAGTTCATCAAAGTTTATTTCAATCGCGATGTCTCCAACGGCTAGCGCAGAACTCGCAGCCTTTCTCGCAAGTCAATGAAAAATTGACAACCACCTAATGTATGACATTCTAGTTGGCAGTGCGGCCCTGCATTGCCCTCGGACCAGCGATCGCATCTTGACCAAAACCCACCAATTTAACCAGTCAATTTTATGCCAACCACCTTTCCGCGTGGACGCCCTGGGCAGCGGGAAGAACACTTTGCGTATGATGCCGCCGGCAACTGGTTAGGCTACACCACCAAAGCCAATGGGGCCACCTCCCTAGACCAACGTCGCGCCCACAACGACCTCAACCAGATCACCAGCCTCAGCACCGCCAACGCCGCTTGGGATGCAGAGACCAACCCACTAGCCAGTGACAAAGTTCACCACGATGCCAATGGAAATATGCTTCTCCTCCCGCACGGCCCCGCCGGGGAATGGGACCAATCCATGAAACTCACCTGGGACGCCTGGAACCGCCTCGTAAAAGCAGAGAAAGCCAGCGACTCCACCGTCATCGCCAGCTACGAATACGATGGCCTCTGGCGCAGAACTGTGAAACGCACTGCATGGGAAACGCGCCACTACTATTACAATAGCCAATGGCGAAGCATTGAGGAACACGTCGAAGCCACGGGCGGAGCGCATGTCGTCGAACAACAACACCTCTGGGGCCCGCACCACCGTTGGGAATACCACCGCCGAGACCGCAACACCCACATCGGCACCGCCACCGCGTTGGATGAAATTCTCTACGCCCTCAAAGACGCCATGAGCCTCACAGCCATCGCGGACACGACTGGCACCATCAAAGAACGCTACCAATACAGCGCATTCGGCCAACGCCTCTGCCTAGCTCCTGACGGCAATCCGCTCACCGAAAGCACCGTAAAATGGCGGCTCGGCTTCCACGTAGAATTCGTGGATGCCACGGCCGCTACGCAGGTGGATACTGGGCTGACGAATTATGGGTATCGGTATTATGATGCTACAGGTGGAAGGTGGCTTGGGAGAGATCCATTACATGAGCGTGGAGGAAGGAATCTTCAGGCCATGATTTCCAACAACCCAACTGGTTCACGGGACCGTCTCGGTCTCGCGGCAGCAGCTGAGTGCTGTGGTCCAGATATTTCTGACGCCTTAGACGCAACGCATCGTGATATGGAAAAAGCCTTTGAAGCTGCTGATGATCAAACGCGCAAGGCGGCCTGTTCGACTGCAAGAGGTGATAAGGGATGGGACACGGATAAACTAGTCTCCGAGGATAAACTACCCAACCCCACCGGAGATTTTAATGGTGTAAGCTGCGGGCAGGAAAAAGGAAAATGCGCCAGCACAGTCACCGTTCAGGGGCAATGCTATCCGAGAGGTGATGTAAATTACCTAACGTGGGGTAAGTTGACAAGACTTTGCCAACAAAATTATTACTGGAACAAAAATTTATTGCGTGCACATAAAAGCTGGGCGCACGGTGAGTTTAAACAATGGGGTAAGGATACTGGCTCCCAGCAATGGATGGATGCTGGATATAATGGCTGGATATCGAATGCTGACTACGAAAAGAGTCGACAGGATTCACTTAACAGTAACCGCAGCCCCTCAGTAGGTCCCTCAACCACCCATTTCCCTCCTGATCGGGATGATTGGGGCAGCGATACGCCACCAAAACCTGAGCCGCAGCCCAGTGCTACAGCCTCAGCCGATTGTAAGCCTTGCAGTAAAAAAGCCCCAGCGAAGGCGTTTAAGGGCCATTTTGGAGATATGCATGGCCGCATAGCATGGGGTTCCGATTCATGAAGTCCAAACTGAAAATCGCACTGACGTTTGTTGCTTTACTACTATTTAGTGGCGCAGTAACTTGGTGGCGCGCTTTCGATCCTCGACTGTGGAAACGCGACAGAGATACTTTGCGGATAGAGGTTTTTGACTCTATTAGATTGCTGCGGGTTGTGCAATTATTTGCTCAAAAAAATAATGGGTTTCCGCAAAATGAGATTGAGTTTAAGGTTGATAATGCACAAGAAATCTCACAAGACACTGATTGGAACTATGCATACCAAACCAAAACGGAGGCAATACTGTGGATCAGGACAAGTAGCGGCATTCTGCACATTTTAATGTTCACCGAAAAACCACCGATGGTGAGATATGTATCACAAAATCGGAACTATGTGTATTACGTGCCATGGCATGAGGATTAATGCACGATGTACATTATTACATGTGCTTAAGACGCTGAATTTTTAAATTTGATGAAAACCCTAGCCGCCCTCTGCCAGCGCATAGTCGTAATTAACCTGCCTTATAAGCCAGAGCGTCGCGCGGCCCTAGCGCGCAATCTAGGGCAGACGGGAATTGCGAGGCCAGATGACATTACGTGGGCCACGGCTATTTCTGGGGATTGGTCCCCGCCTCCCGCTTGGTGGGGCGCTGGGAATGGTGCGTGGGGGTGCCTGATGAGCCATGTGCGGGCGGTGCAGGATGCCATCATGGATGGGGTGGAGACGCTGTGTCTGCTGGAGGATGATGTAGTCTTCCATCCGCAAGCAGCGTTGATGCTTGAGCGGCTGCTGTGGGAGCTGCCAAAGGATTGGGATCAAGTGTATCTAGGCGGCCAACATTTAAAAGAAGCGGAGACGTTGCCGGGGAAATCCTCGTGGAGGCCGGGGTGTGGCAGGGCGCAAGTCTAATCCATTTGGCCCAGGCATGTAAGGCATTGGGGAAAAACGTATCTATCTATGGGGTCGATCTGTTCGCCCGCGCCGGTTACTTAGAGAACTCGGTTCCGCGGCAATTAGCCCGCATCACAGATGCATGGATCATGGCTCCACTTAGTGGTGGAAAATTTGTTGAATCACGGAGTTTTGGATCATGTGAATCTCCTCCAAATAGCCATTCATACGGCTGCGGGCTGTTTTCAAGATGGTAGCGTCTTCGCCTG
>JAYVOP010000215.1:0-20253 GCA_043757865.1 Verrucomicrobiales bacterium
GGTCGCGCTAGGCGCGTGCCTCGTGTTTCTGCAAATGAATGGATGCACCCCCGCGCCCGATTCCGACGCCTGGGAAAATCTCACCCTAGCCGTAGCCGCCAGCTTGCTAGATCGCAACGAGGTCACGGCCACGCTGCGGAAACTTGTCGCCAGTTAGCCGACCCCGCTTTCTTTCCACCATGTCCCAAGTCCGCACTGGATTAGATCTGCTCGTCGCTCAAGACTTCGCTCCGCTGAAAGGCCAGCGGGTGGGGCTAGTCACGCATCCGGCCGCAGTGGATGGCCAACTGCACCATGCCATTGAGTTGCTAGCCGCATCCACAAAATTTAAACTCACCACCATCTTCGGGCCAGAGCACGGGCTGCTCGGGCAGGCGCAAGATCTCATTTCTGTGGGGGCCGGAGCCGCCTCCCAGCAGGATCTGCGCGTGCATAGCCTCTACGGAGAAACGGCCGCCAGCCTGCATCCTACCGCCGCACAACTCCATGGGCTGGACGTGCTCGTGATCGATCTCCAGGACATCGGCAGCCGTTATTATACGTTCCAAGCCACCATGCGCTATTGCCTGCAAGCCGCCTTGCCGTTGGGATTGAAGGTCATCGTCCTCGACCGTCCGAATCCCCTGGGCGGACTGGTGGTAGAAGGACCCGCGTTGCGCAAAGGGTTCGAGAGCTTCGTCGGCTGCCACGACATCGCCATCCGCCACGGACTCACCCTGGGAGAGCTAGCGATGTTCTATCAACGTGAGTTACACCTGGGAGGCGATCTCCATGTCATCGCCTGCGAGGGATGGCGGCGGGAACACTACTTCGATGCCACTGGCCTGCCCTGGGTGCTGCCTTCGCCTAACATGCCAACACTGGAAACCGCGCTCGTTTACCCAGGCCAATGCTTGCTGGAAGGCACGAACCTCAGCGAAGGCCGGGGCACCACGCGGCCATTTGAACTCTGCGGTGCCCCCTGGCTGGATGCCGCCAAGCTAGCCCAGAGGCTGAACGCCGAGCGTCACCCCGGCATCCATTTCCGCCCCACGTGGTTCCGACCCACCTTTCAGAAACATGCCGGGCAGGACTGCGGCGGCGTGCAGTTGCACATCACCGACCGGGCCGCCTACCAGCCCGTGCGCACTAGCCTAGCACTCTTGGCAGCCATGCGGGAAATGTCTGGAGGGAAGTTCGCTTGGCGCACAGAGGTCTATGAGTTTGTGAAAGAGCCCATGGCCATGGATCTCCTCTGCGGCTCCGAGCGCGAGCGCCTCCACCTGGAAAAAGGCCAACTCGTGCCTGCGCTGTGGCCCGCCTGGGAGCAGGAAGAGGCCGCGTTCGATCATCGGCGGCATGTCTCATTTCTCTATGAGTGAGTCCAAACGAGCCTCCAGATGGTGCGAGGCTGCTCAGTCTCGCTGGCCTAGTTACTAGGCAGTTCCTTGATCTGCAGATTACGGAACCAGACCTCGTCTCCGTGGTCTTGGAGCATGATCTTGCCAGCGGGATTCTTGGCCCAGTTCGGCTGGCCTTTGAATTTACTTTGGGCCACGGCGGCGTCCCAGGCGGGGGTGCTGGTATCACACTCGCTGACTTTGGTGCCGTTGAGCCAATGTTCGAACTTGCTGCCCTGGACCACGATCTTGCTATGATTCCATTCGCCCACGGCTTTCATGGGCTTATCTGGGATGGTGGGAAAGCAGTCGTAGATGCAGCCAGTCTTGTGCGTAGGGAGCTTGCCATCGGAGTGTTTTTCATCGTCGATCATCTGATACTCTGGCCCTAACAGCCCGCTTTTGGGATAGGTCGTCACGCGATATTTCACGCCGCTGTTCCCGCCAGAGCTGATCTTCCAATCCCACTCGAACTCAAAGTTCGCATACTCCTTGGCGGTATAAATATCGCCTGATTTCCCCTTCCGGTGGATCACGCCGTCCACCACTTCCCAACCGGAGTCATTGGCGGCCACGGCTGAGCCGTCCGCTTTGACCCAACCGGCTAGGGTCTTGCCATCGGCTAGGGGTTTCGCCTCTTGGGCTAGGGCGGTGTAGGAAAGAACGGTGAGGAGCAGGAGAGATTTAATCATAGCGGTGAGCTATGAGATCCCCGGCGGCCCCTGTCCAACCGAATCCTTCCGCAATCCAGTAGATTGCCGAGACCTACTCACCCCAGCACCCCACCTAGTGGGAACCAGAGTGCCCCCAATCCCCTGCGCCCGCCGCAGCGAACTCACGTTCGCTGCTACGTGTAGAAGCCGACGGGAGTCGGCCTCCAGCGGCAGCCTAGAATACCATTTGAGTATCCTCACTGACGCGGCTTGGTCTGGGCCATGATTCCCCCTGTTCCCATTTCTTTTCCTAACACCGACGCCCAGATCCATCGCTTGCCGAATGGGCTAGAGGTCATCATCAAAGCCACGCCCGGCACGCAGTTAGTCAGTGTGCAAGGCTGGGTGCGCACGGGCAGCCTGTATGAGGCGCAGTTGCTAGGCACGGGTGTCTCGCACTTGGTAGAGCACATGGTCTTCAAAGGCGCGGGCAACCGCGGACCTACGGAGCTAGCGCAGGCGGTGCAAGGCTCCGGCGGTTATTTAAATGCCTACACGTCATTCGACCGCACGGTGTATTGGGTGGACACGCTGCACACGGGCTTCGCCACGGCTCTGGATGTGGTGGCGAGCCTGATCAGCGAGGCGATCTTTCCTGAGGATGAATATGAGCGGGAGAAGGATGTGATCCGGCGGGAGATGGACATGGGGCAAGATGATCCGGGGCGCTCGTTAGGCGAGTTGCTGTTCACCACGGTCTTTCGGGAGCACCCTTACCGCGAGCCCGTGATCGGGCGGCGGGACTTGTTCGATCAAGTGACGCGGGCGCAGGCGTTGGGCTATTACCAAGAGCGTTATACGCCGGAACGCACGTTCCTGGTCATCGCTGGGGATGTGGACCCGGATGCGGTGCTAGCCGCTGTGACCGCACGGCTAGGAGACAAGCAAAATGGGCTGATGGCACCTGTGCTTTTGCCCCAGGAGCCACGGCAGATGGGGCGGCGGGAGCGGCATGTGGAATTCGCCACGGAGCTGACGCGGCTAGAGCTAGCGTGGCGCATCCCAGATCTGCTGCACGAGGATACGCCTGCGCTGGAGGTGCTGGGCGTGCTGTTAGGGCAAGGGCGCAGCTCCCGCCTGCATCAGGAGCTACGGGAACGCCGGGGGCTGGTGCATGAGATCGGGGCGGGGGCTTATACGCCGACGCAGGGCGGGCTCTTTTTTGTAGGGGCGCAGTGTGATCCTGAGCAACGAGAACCAGCCACGGAGGCCGTGCTGGAGCTGCTGGCTAACCTTCAGGCCCACGGTGTCAACGAGGCGGAAGTGGCCAAGGCGCGTCGCATGTTCCTGGCAGATCAACTCGGCTCACTCACCAGCACCCGCGGGCTGGCCTCTGATCTGGGCGGCAGTTGGTTGGCCACGGCTAACCTGGATTTTACCAAAGACTACCTCACGGCCGTGGACTGTGTCACCGCCGCGCAAGTGCAGGCCGTGGCCCAGCGCTATCTGATCGACAGCGGGCTGAACATCGTTTCTCTGAGCCCCAAAGGAACGGCCCCTGCGCCACGGGCCAGAGCCACGGGCACGACGACGACGGACATCCAAAAACATGTCTTCCCCAACGGCCTGACGCTGTTAGTGAAAGAAGACCACACCCTGCCGATGATCCATCTGCAAGCCGCCTTGCGCGGTGGCGTGCTAGAGGAAACGCCTGCCACCAACGGCCTCGGACGCCTGCTGGCGCGCACCCTAACTAAGGGCGCAGGCGGACGGAGCGCGGAGGAAATTTCCGAATTGATCGAGTCCCGGGGCGGCAGTCTCTCGGCGGATTCTGGGGCCAATAGTTTCTCCTGTTACGCGGGCGTGCTGACGCCAGATCTGGACTTGGGCCTTGAATTATGGAGCGCCAGCCTGCTGCGCCCACAGTTTGCCCCTGCGGAAGTGGCGCGGGAAAAGGAGCGCCAACTCGCGGCTATCAAAGCCGAGGAAGACCACCTCATGCAGCTAGCCTCCCGGGAACTGCGGCGGCTTTTATACGGTCAGCATCCCTATCATCTGGGGCGGAATGGCACTGCGGAGAGCGTGCCGGGGCTCACCTCAGAGCAGCTCCACGCCTTCCATGCGCAGCAGGTGGTGACGGGCAATGTGGTCTTAGCCGTGTTCGGAGACGTGCAGTTTGCCGACATCGTGGAGCGCGTGGGCTCGTGCTTTGCCGCGTGCCCGGCGGGGCCACGGAGGGTGGCTGGCGGGCACGCAGAGGTGCCGACTGCGGGGGGGGGATTCAGCGAGATCACGCGGGAGAAACAACAGGCCGTGCTGGCCGTAGCGTTCCCCACCGTGCCCATGGATCACCCGGACCGCACCGCGCTGGACCTCATTGACGAGACGTGCAGCGACATGGCCAGCCGCATGTTCGTGCGCATCCGGGAGGAGTTAGGCCTAGCCTACAGCGTGGGCGCATCCCAAATGCTCGGCATGGTGCGCGGGGCGCTCGTTTTCCAGCTCAGCACCTCCCCAGCCCAACTGGAGTTTGCCCAGCGGGAATTGCTGGCAGAGATCCACAAGCTGGTGCAAGACGGCCTCCACCAGGACGAGATCGACCGCGCCCGCATGAGCCTCACTGGCAAGCACGCCATGCAGGCGCAGAGCCTGGCAGGCTTAGCGGAGGCCGTGGTCCTGGACGAACTCTACGGCTTCGGCTTCGATCATCGGCAAACCTCCCTGGCCAGAATTCAAAGTATTTCCCTGGCAGAAATCAATGCCGTGATCCAGCGCTACCTCAGCGCAGAGCCCATCATCGTGCGCGTGCGCGGCACGGCGGAGTGAGGCCATGGGCAGGCATGAAATGACGGTCCTGATAAGACGCTTAACTCTATTTTCAGACATCCTGATGTCTGGGGAATGACCCTGAGCCGTAGCCGACGACTTAAGAGACTTCGATAAGCCAAGTATCTTTGACTCGTGGGGCCTCGGAACTCGGCTGCTACGGAGGATGGGATCAGGAGGTTTCTCTATCTCAAGCCAAGCCTCGGTTAGCCATCCGGATGTCTGACTCTGTCATTTGCGATTTCGGGGGGCTAGGTTTCGAATGCCTGCGGCATCCTAGCCTTCGGTTACGGGTCGCCAGAATATAAATTGCCGTTAGTGCTTTAGGGATGGGGGAAGTTTGCGGGGGCCTAACGTCGCCTGCGATGAGGGGGCGAGATTTCTGCCTTGGCAAGCGTCTGCAGGGCAGTTATCGGCAAGGCTATGAGATTTGCTATCCTTGCCTTTTCGATCGGACTTACGAGTGGAGCCATTGCTGCGTTGTGTGGCGTGGGGGGCGGCTTGGTGATGGTGCCGGCGTTTGTGATCTTGCTAGGGATGCCGCAGAAGGTGGCGGTGGCCACCTCTCTGGCGGTGATTGTGCCCACGGCCATCAGTGCCTCGGTGGGGAACTGGCGCAGTGGGCTCATTGATAAACAGGTGCTGCTGTGGACGGCCTTAGGCGCGGTGCTGACGGCGGTCTTTTTTACCGCCAAATTGAAGGGCCTCAACGACACTACACTCACGAAACTCTTTGCGGTGCTGGCCATGGCCATGGGCTTGAAACTCTGGTTCACGGAGCCCGCGGCGGAGAAAAAATCTCTTGCACCATCGGACCCTCCTCTGACATCTTCTGACTCCCGGGACTAAGGCTCCCGCCCCCTGCCCATGGCTCATCCGATGAACTGTCCCCGCTGTGTGCGGGATCTGCCCTCCGCAGCCCTAACCTGTGGCGAATGCGGGTTTTCCCTGCATGACCAAGACGCGCAGTTCGGCCAGGATGCGGTGCGGCTGGACCGCGTGGCGAACCCCGCCGGATCTTTGAGTGAAGCGGACATCCGCACGCTGGAGCAAGCATTGGATGCGTTCCAGGAAACTTTCCCGCAGCTTTTCCTAGCCATTTATAATGTGGCTCTGCCGGTGATGTCTAGTGTGCGGCAGTTCGGCTTTTGGTTGTTGAATCGGGCCGCCATCAAGGATCTGGATATCACACGGCCCAATGAAAATGGGGCCCTGCTCGTGCTGGACGAAACCACAGGCCAAGCGGGTTTGGTGGTGGGGTATCTGCTGGAGTGTTATTTCTCGGAGCCAGAGTTGGCCGAGTTGCTGGAGCCTGCGCGCAAGGATTGGGCGGCAGGGAGCTTGGCGGCGGGGGCGTTGGAGGTGATCGCAGCGTTTACGAAGGCGCTGAAGAAGAAGGCTAAGCTAGCGCAGCGTGATCCCACGCAGTTCGCACCGCTGGACGATACGCCACCGGGCAAGCCGGAGTTTGATCGCGTGCATCCGCCCGTGAGTGAGCAGCCACTGCCCATGGAAAAGGAGGGCACATGAAACGCATCCTATCCCTGCTCTGGGCGCTCGTGTTGTTTCCGCTCTGCGGGCAGGAAACGACGGAAGACCCCACCATGCACACGCCACCAGCGGAGTTCGATGATGAAGCCGGTCCAGCCACCACGGCTGATCCGACTAGCTTCTTACCGCATGATGCAGTGTTAGAATTACCGGAATGGCGGGCTGACGATGTGCGGGAACTCGACCTCAATGATGCGCCCACGAATCTGGGCGGTGGGCTGTGGCCGGGGGAGATCTGGCCGCTGATGCCAGTGCCGCCCCGGCTGCCCGCACCGGGACTGCATCTGCTCACCATTCCGCTGAATCCGCCTACGGAAGGCCAAGCGCAGGAGTCGATCCCGGCGGCCCTGGAGAGCGTTTATTTTGGAAATCTCCCGCCGGAAAGTGTGGTGGATCCGCAGAGTTTGCTGAATGAAGTGCAGCAGGAGGAACTGGCGCATTTCTTTGCCGAATATGCTTCCCGCCAAGCGGCAGTGCAGGTGCGCGTGCTGGTGCTGGGGCCGAATCAGAAATTTCCTGAGGCCACGCGCTTGCAAGCGTTGGCAGACCGTTGGTTCGGCCAGCAGCAAGGGTTGGTGGCCCTTTACCCCATGGGGCAGCCGCGGGCGGCGGAATGTTATTTCTCCCCTGGTCTGCAAGCCGCGTATGCCCCGGAGCAACTGACCGCCGTGCGGGAGGCCTGTGTGAAGGAAGCGCTCTACGCCACGCGGGAGGAGGATCAACTCTCCCGCTATGGCATCAAACTAGCGGTGCGCATGAATCGGCTGCGGGAAGAACCACGGCCCGTACCGCCGCCGATGGAGGTCGCCAGCACGCCACCGCCGGGGCTGAGCCGTCGCACGTTGGTGTTAGGCCCCCTGGCCCTCGCCTTGCTCTGGATGGCTGGGACCAGCCTCTATGGCCGAAAGCGCGCGCCTGCACCAGTCACCTGGACGCTGCCGGATCAGGAAATGGCCCCGCGGCTCAGCGCTCCGCATTGCGGGGGCACCATGGCGCTGCTGAAGTTCCGCTAGTCCATTTCTCCCCATGTTCCGCCAACTCCGCCTGCTGATTAAGACAAACTCCCGCGCCTTCCAATCGAAGGTGCAGCGGAATCTGCGAGAGTCTCGGTTGCTGATAGGCACACTGGCACTTTTCCTGCTAGGTTATCTCGTAATCGGCTATGCGCTCTTTTCCGCTGGCCTAACGCAGCTCTATAATCTGCCGGGCGTGGGACTGCTGCTGGTAGAGCGGGTGCTGTATATGCTGTATTTTTTCTTCTTTATCATGCTGGTGTTTTCCAATGCGGTGCTGCTCTATGCGGGGCTGTTCCGGGGGAAGGAGACAGGCTGGCTGTTGACGCTGCCGCTGGATCAACGGGCGATTTTCGGGTGGAAAATGTTGGAGAGCTTGGTGGTCAGTTCTTGGGGGTTGGCCATTCTCAGCGCGCCCATGCTGCTGGCGTTCGGGCACACGTTAGGCGCGGGCGGCTGGTTCTATGTGAAGGCTGCGCTGGTCTTCGTGCCGTTTTTCGTGCTGCCCGCTACGTTGGCGGCGGGCCTCGTGGTCTTGCTGGTGCGGCTGTGGCGGCCCTGGGGACGGTGGGCCTTGATCGCGTTAGGGATTTATGTGGTTTATCGGGGCTACCTTTCGGTGCGTTTTGCCGGGCACTTGGCCAGTGAGATTGATCCGGGGACCAGCGCATCGTTAGGGATCGAGCAGGTTTTCAGCCACACCGCCCTGACGGTGCATCCGCTGCTCCCTAGCACGTGGCTGAGCGAGATGATCCTGCACTGGGCGCGGGGCTACGAGGCGCGCGGGCTGTTCTACTCCGGGCTCTTGCTGAGCTACGCGGTGCTAGGCATTTGGCTGTGTGCGGAGTGCTTTAGCCGCTTCACTTTTAGTTGCTGGAATACCAGTCAGGCGAACAAAGCCGCCGGGACGTGGCGGAAATCTGGCCGCGCGCAGCTAGCCTCCCCCACGGACCAAGTGCCCATGGAATTCCGCGCGCAGCGGAATCTCTGGCGCTGGCTCGGAGTGGGCCGGATCAATGCCGCCCTACTGCAAAAGGAAGTGCGCGAGTATGCGCGAGACGCCTCCCAGCTCATTCCCTCCGCCGTCCTCTTTGGACTGCTGTTTTTGTATTCTTTTAATATCCGCAGCTTCGCCACGGATGCAGATAGCCCACACTGGGTCACGGTCCTCAGTCTGCTGAATTTCGGCGTCTCTGCCCTAGCCGTTTCCACCCTGAGCACCCGCTTCATTTACCCGCTCTTCAGCATCGAAGGCCGACGGCTCTGGATCACGGGGTTAGCCCCCTTTCCCCTCAGCCGGGTCTTCTGGGTAAAGTTAGTCCTATTCTCTACCACCATCGCGCTGCTCACTTCCCTGCTCATGCTGCTCAGCGGCACCAGCCTGCTGCTGCCGTGGTCCCAGATCATCCGTTTTATAGCCGCCATCTGTTTAGTGAGCTTCGGGCTCACCTCCCTTTCCTTGAGCCTCGGCGTGCTCTTTCCTAACTATCATGAAACGAATCCCGCCAAAATTGTCTCCGGCTTTGGTGGCACTCTCTGCCTGATTCTAAATTTTATTTTCATCCTCCTTTTCCTCGCCTGCTTCATCACTCCGATCGGCCTGCGGATGAACTGGATTCCGGATAGGTTTGAAAAATATCAACAAAACTTAAATAATTTTTGCACTTTCGGTTTAGTTGGGCTATCATTGCTAACAACGATCATACCCGTCATGCTCAGCCTAAACCGAATTAAAAAGCTGGAAATGTTGGGACGACTGTAAATCTCCATAGTTCATCACTACCATTCCCGACTTTTCCCTCATGGCTACATCCACTGGTAACATCAAGCGCTCTAAAAAAACGCATCACCACCTCGTGACCCTGATGGGCGAGGCTCCGATTCTGGCTCCCGATCAACTGGACTACGATCCGCAGATGGACCTAGCCCCAGAGCCTGATCCCTACGGAACTCCGATGGATGATAACATGGACCAACGCGTCCATCACGCCCAGGAGCGCCTTTCCCGCCTGCGCAAGGAAGCGGATGAGATCGAACGCGAAAAATCTGCGTTAGAAGAACTCCGCCGGAAGCAACAAGGCTTTATCCAAGGCCGCACCGAGATGATGGAGCGCCTGTCCCGAGCGGTGGCCCTACTGGATCGGGAAACGACCGACAACCGCCGCAAGATCGAGCAAATGATCCACATGCGCGACTCCTTTGCGGAGCACATGGATGCCGTGCATGGCCTAACGCCTGAGGATTGGAGTCGGCAAAATTTACAACATGAGCTAACCAACGCGCTGGCCATCATTGAAGATGCCAAGATGGAATATGACCGCAGCATGATCCGGCTCCAGGCCTTTACCCAGGCTCCGGTGGCTCCCTCTGGCCCCACCTCCCAGCCCCTGGTGGCCCCCTCCCCTCCAGCACTGTTTCCCCTGGCCATCAGCCGCAGCACCTACCGCCAGTGGGCTTTCTGTGGGCTTGCATTCACCACGCCCGCGTTGGTGCTAGCCGTGATCGTCGGCCTGCTGAAACTGCTCTTCTAACCTCTTTCAATTTCGCTTCCTTGTTTTATGGGCACCAAAAACTCGACCAAAGTTAGTCGCCAGCAAGCCGCCGAGGTGGAATCACGTCTCAAAGCCCTCCGCAAGGAGGGCGAGAGCGTGAAAAAGCAACTCAGCGTCCTGGAGTGTAGCATCCTGGCCATTCCGGCTAGCTTTCAAGAAAGCCGCCTCAAAAATTGGAACATCCTGCCGCCGCCAGAGGAATACCGCGTGCGCAGCAGCGCTCAGCATCTCCCGCGCGCGCATGTGGCTAGCCTTCAGCGGGCCCGCTCGCAGCAGGCGCTCTTTGCGTTACTGCTCGTGGCGCTCTTCGTGGGTTTTGCTATGTGGTTTTGCCATCAACTGCAAAGTCAGCATTTGCTGGACTAGCCGACAGCCTGCGGGGCGTTTTTTTGAACTTGAAAAGCGGCTCAGGGAGCCCAGTCTGCGCGCCTATGATCCAGCTTGACCACACTCTAACACCTGCCGCGCTGCTCCCTACTTGCACCGCAGTCTTTGCCGCCGCGGGGCCGAAAATCCGGGGGCTGGCGGCTCGCTGGAATACGGCTCAGGACGGATCTCCGGTGATCACGGTGACGGGGAAATATGCGAGCCGCTCGTGGACAGAGTGGACGCAGGGGTTCCAATTTGGGTGCGCGCTCTTGCAGTTTGAGGCTACGAATGATGAGGAGTTTTTGGAGTTAGGACGCAGCAATACCGTGCGCTGGATGGCTCCGCACGTGAGCCACATCGGCGTGCATGACCATGGCTTTAACAATGTTTCCACCTACGGGAATCTGCTGCGGCTGATGAATGAAGGGCGCATCCCAGAAGTGGCTTGGGAGCGGGAATTCCACACGTTGGCCATTAAGCTCAGTGGAGCCGTGCAGGCGGCGCGTTGGACGCGGTTAGGGCCGGACCAGGGCTACATTCATTCCTTCAATGGGCCGCAATCGCTCTTTGCGGACACCATCCGTTCTCTGCGGGCACTGCTGCTGAGCTGGAAGTTAGGGCATAAATTTATGGGGGAGGGAGATCGGGAGATCAACCTCTTCACCCGCGCCCTCCAACACGCGGAGACCACCGCGCGCTACAACGTGTGGTTTGGCGAGGGCCGGGACGCCTACGATGTCCGAGGCCGCGTGGCGCACGAGTCCATTTTCAACCTAGCCGATCCCGCTTATCGCTGCCCCAGCACGCAGCAAGGCTACAGCCCCTTCAGCACCTGGACGCGCGGCCTAGCGTGGATCTTGTGTGGTTATGCAGAGCTGCTAGAGTTCCTGCGGGAGCAGCCAGAGGCCGCCTTCGCCCCCAGCGGTGGCCAGGCGCATTGGCTGGCGCGGTGTGAGGCGACCGCGCGCGCGGTGGCGGATTTCTTCATTGCCCACACGCCCACGGACGGCATTCCGTATTGGGACACGGGCGCGCCTGGGCTGGCGCAGTTAGGGGATTATTTGGACCGCCCAGCGGACATCCACAATGCGCATGAGCCCGTGGATTCCTCCGCTGCGGCCATTGCGGCTCAGGGCTATTTACGACTAGGAAATTATCTGGGAGCCGCAGGGAAAAACTACACCGCAGCGGGCCTAACCATCGCTCACACGGTGCTCAGCGAGCCGTATCTCGCCTCCAGCTCTAGCCATGAGGGGCTGATTTTACATAGCGTTTATCATCGACCTAACGGCTGGGATTACATCCCAGGTGGAGCCACCGTGCCCGTGGGTGAGTCCAGCTTCTGGGGCGACTATCATGCCTTGGAGTTGGCGCTCCTGATCCAGCGCGCGGCCCTGGGTCAGCCCTGGCTCGCCTTTGGCAATGCCGCCCGCTAGCAGGGTGTAACCAACTCAACTTTCATCCTCAGCCCAGCCAGAACTGGCTTGCGTTTGCAGCGCAGTCACGGCACGCTCCCGTACTTGTCCCACTCACCACCACCACCATCGGTCTTCCTCCTGCTCATCGCCTTGGCAGGGGGATTTGCTGTGGGGAAATTCATCTTTCCACAGGCGCATCCTGAGCGAGAGATCGCCACCCAAGTGGAACTCCTAAACCGAGCCGTGGCCGAGCGCAAAGGCAGCGGACTGGGCACCCAGACCGCTGGATTAGGCCTGGAACGGGTGCCGCAGCTCCTAGCCGCTTGGCAAAATTTAGCTCCGGCACCAGAGCCTCCGTTGCCGCCCGTGCCCGTGATCCCCCTCGGCAGTCAGGAAAATTTAACCAGTCTGTTAGCAGAATGGGTGACCCTGCCGGCTGGCGAACGTGGTCGCCAATCTGTGCAGTTAGGGAAACTCTGGGGCTCCCTGGACCCGCTGGCGGGGCTGGCCTGGGCTGCGCAGATCCCTGATGCTGCGGACCAATCCGCCGCGCACCAAGGTCTGGCCAAAGGTTGGGCTCCAGCGGAACCCTTTGCGGCTAGTGAATGGCTGGCCACGCTGCCCGCTGGCCCTGCGCGCACCGCCATCGTCAGCGCTTATGCCCAGGCCGCTGGCCCTGTAGCTCCCCGGCTTGCGCTCGCGTTTGCGCTCACGGTGGAGGATGCGGCGGTGCGGGAGGAGATCATTCCTAGCATCTTGTCCTGGGCTGCTAGCGCGTGTCCCACGGAAGCCGCGGGCCTCATCCGTGCGGCCAATTTACCTGCGGCAGAACTGGCTGCCGATCTCGCCACTCTAACCTCCGCCCATCCCTAGCACGTCATGCCCGCCGTCCTGCGTTTCCTGCTCTATGTTTTTGCCGCCGCCGTGGGGCTGCTGGCCGGGCGTTACGTGCTGCCTGCGCCTCGTTCCATCCTCGCACCGAACCAGGATGCAGCGGTCCTGGCCAAGGCGCGGCAGCAGTATTGGCAGACGAAATTTACCGATACCCTAACCGGAGCCCAAGAGCCCGCTGCGCGCATGGCTCGCGGCGTCACCTTGCTAGAGCAAGTCCAGTCCGCAGAGTTCCCCGCCGTGCTGCAAGCCGTGGCGGAGGATCAGCCGTTGCTGGCGTTAGTCTCCGCCAGTTGGGCGCAGGCGGACCCGGCGGGATTTTTCCAATACCTAGCCGCGCAACTCCAACCCCAGGAGCGAGAAATGAAACTAGCCGCTATCCTCCTCACCCAGTGGGCTCAGACCGACCTTCGCGCTGCCGAGGCCGCCGCTTCCCGCCTGCGCGTGCCCGGCCTAGCCCCCGATCCCCTCACCGCCGTGGCCCTCACCCAGCTCCGTGCAGATGCGCGCGCAGGCCTCGCTTACCTAACGGAGCGCCACCTCACGTTGCCAGACACCCTGCTCCTGCGGGAGCTAGATGCCGCCAATCCCGCGGCCCCCTCCTGGCGCGGCCTCAGCCTCCCTGCGCGCCTCGATTTTCTGGCCACCTTACCGCCTAGCCCGTGGCGCGATGTGGCCCAGGGGCAGATCATGGCAAGCTACCTCCAGCAGAACCCCGCCGCCATCCTCACTGCGGCCCAGAGCACTGGCCAAAGCATGAACCTAGCCGCCCCCGCCGCCACCGCTTGGCTAGGAAAAAATGCCGCTGCCGCCCAGCAATATTTCTCCACGGAGGCCCACGGCCAAGTGCGGGCCGTGCTCGGCCTAGCCATCGTTAAACACCTCGCATCCCAGGACGCCCAAGCCGCCTGGGACTTCGCCCTCACCTCCCTCAGTGGAGCCACCCGCGTGGCCGCGCAAGAGCACCTGATCCAGCAACTCACCGCCGCCGATCCCGCCACCGCCTGGGCCTGGATCAAGGACCGCGCAGAAGCCCCGTGGCGGAACCGCGCTCTGGCCAAACTGCGCACCGCGTGGCCAGCCCACAACCCCGCCCAAGCCCAGGAATGGTGGTCCACCCTGACCCCAGCGGAGCAACAAGCCGCGGCCCATTAGGGTGTGTTTTTAAAATGGAGCGCGGAGTTGCACTCCGCCGCATTTCGTTAGGGGCCAAGGAAATCGTGGCTCGACCAGCGCTGCAGAGTGCAACTCCGCGTTCCATGGCAGAGCTTGGCAATTTACCACCACCACCCTAGCACATGCTCCCCCTGCATGTCTGCGCGGATCGGGATGGAAAATCTGATCTCCCTGGCGGCATTTCCTGTCAGGGTGCTCGGATCCGGTGGTCAATCCCCGCGCTGCGGAGCCCGAGGCCTCCGGGCCATTACAGCCAAAGAGCCATGCTCAACCAAGCCGTCTTCGACTACGATCCCTTTGGCAATCCTTCCGGGATTGGCAATCCCACCACAGCCAGATCACCGCCACTACGCCCAAGGTGGCCGACGCCTAGCCTACACCACCAAAGCCAGCAGAGCCCTAATACTAGACCAACGCCGTGCCCACAATGACCTGAACCAGATCCCAGCCTCAGCACGGCCAACACCGCCTGGGACCCTAACACCACCCCACTCACCAGCGACAAAATCCAGCACGATGCCAACGGCAACACCTCCGGAGCCGACGGAGACTGGGGCAAATCTATGCAACTCACCTGGGACGCCTGGAACCGCCTCGTAAAAGTAGCCAACGCCAGCGACGCCACAGAAATAACCCACTATCAATACGACGGCCCCTGGCGGAGTTGCGATGGCGGCAGGCGCAGGGGCGGTGCTGGAGGTGTGAGAAATTCCGCGCAGTGCAGCGGACCACGCAGGATGCCGCTGGGCGCGCACCGCAGACATGTAGGCCGCAAGGAGTGCTTGGCGGGAGAATGGGGACAGAAGAATGGATGTAGAGAGAGTCCGCGTGACGCGAGACCCTGCGCCCTTGCCACAGGTCAGGAATTGGCATAGCCTCCGCGCATGTCCCTCCCCTCCCCTGCTGCGCTCATGGCGCTGATCATTTTTAGCGTCATCGGCATGGCGGCATTTCGTGCTGGCAAGCGCGATGCCGAGCCCAAAGTGCTGCTCCTGGGCATCGCGCTCATGGTCTATCCCTACTTCATCTCGGACACGCTCTGGCTCTGGATCGTGGGCGTGGGGCTGACGATTGGTTGGTTTAAACTTCAAGACTAACGCCTTATGCTGGACTCCTCTACCGCCCTCCGCACGGAGGCCATCCGTCTGCTGCGCACCTTACGGGAGGCTGGCTACACGGCTTACTTTGCCGGGGGCTGTGTGCGGGATTTCCTGCTGGGCAAAGATCCGCACGACTACGATATTGCCACGGACGCCACGCCGCAGCAGGTGGTGACGCTCTTTCCTCATGCCCAGCAAGTGGGCGCACACTTCGGCGTGGTGGTGGTGCGCTCGCGCGGGGCTAACTTTGAGATCGCCACGTTCCGCACGGACGGCAGCTATCAAGATGGGCGACGGCCAGAGTCCGTGGCCTTTGCCACCCCGCAGGAGGATGCCCAGCGACGTGATTTTACCGTCAATGGGATCTTCTTTGACCCGCTAACGGAGGAGGTGATCGACTACGTGAACGGCCAGCCAGACTTGGCGGCAGGCTGCCTGCGGGCGATCGGAGTGGCGGCGGAACGTTTCCAGGAAGACTACCTGCGCCTGCTGCGGGCGGTGCGCTTTGCGGCCGCGTTAGACTACACCATTGAGCCGAGCACATGGGCGGCGGTGCAGGTTCATGCGGCGGGGTTAGGGAAAATCAGCATTGAGCGCATCCGGGATGAGTTTGTGAAAATGATGCTGCATCCCTCCCGCGTGCGGGCGTTTGATCTGCTGGTGGAGAGCGGGCTGATGGCGCAATTTTTGCCAGAGATCCTGGTGCTGCAAGGCTGCGAGCAGCCACCACAGTTCCACCCAGAGGGAGATGTCTTCATCCACACGCGGCTGATGCTCAGCCTAGCCGCGCCTGATGCAGGGTTGCCGTTAGTGTTATCCATCCTGCTGCATGACATCGGGAAGCCCGCTACTTTTACCGTGGATGAGACGGGCCGCATCCGCTTCAGCGGGCACGATGGGGTGGGTGCGGAGATGGCTGCGGGCATCTTGCGGCGGATGAAATTTCCGAACGAGATCATTGAGCAAGTGGTGGAAATGGTGGCCTGCCACATGCGCTACATGAATGTGCAGGACATGCGCACCGCTAAGCTGAAGCGCTTTATGGCGCGGCCCACATTTATCGAGGAACTAGAGCTGCATCGCATCGACTGTGCGGGCAGCAATGGGCTGACAGAGAACTATGATTTCCTGAAAGTGAAGATCGAGGAATTCCGCCACGCCCCCATCATTCCGCCACGCCTCATCGATGGCCGTGACTTGCTCCAGTTAGGCTACCACAGCGGCCCGCAAATGGGCCAGATCCTAACCAGCGTGCAGACGCAGCAACTGGAGGGTGCCCTCACCACCAAAGAAGAAGCCCTAGCCTGGGTCCAACAGCAGTATCCCCCGTCGCCTAGCCGCCCGCCGCATTCATCCCCTGCAACAGCGCCTCCAGCTTAGCTTCCAGCAGCTTCACGCGGTCTTGCAGGCCGGGGATGCGGTTGATGCTCGCGAGCCGACGTTTCTCATCGGACACGGGTTGGGCGGGGAAGCCCAGGTAGGTGACTTGGCCAGCGGGAAGGTCTTTGGTCACGCCGCTGCGGCCGCCTAACGTGGCTCCAGAACCCACACTGACATGACCCGCAATGCCGCTCTGCGCTGCGATGACGACGTAATCCCCAATGGTGGCGCTGCCTGCGATAGCGCTGCTAGCCACGATGATGCAATGTTTCCCAATGGTGACGTTATGCCCGATCTGTACGAGGTTATCGATCTTGGTGCCGCTGCCGATCCACGTTCTGCCAAAGCGCGCCCGGTCCACCATGGTGCCGGAACCGATTTCAATATCATCATCCAGTTGCACGATGCCCACCTGGGGGATCTTCCGATGCCGTCCGCCCTCGAATTCATAGCCAAAGCCATCTCCACCAATGACCACGCCGGAATGCAAAATGACGCGTTCGCCAAGGATGCAGCCGTGCTGCAAGGTGACGTTGGCATGAAGCACGGAATCCGCTCCCACGCGGGCTCCCCGGCCCACGTAGCTGCCTGCGCCCAGGCGCACGCCATCCGCTAGCACGGCCTCCGCGTCCACCACGGCTAGGGCCTCAATCTGCACCTTTGTGCGATCCAACTGCGCGCTCTCTGCAATGACTGCCGTGGGATGAATCCCCGGCGTAAAGGGCACGGCAGGCGGGTAATATTTCGCCACTAGCATTTCAAACGCTTGGGAAGGCTGCGCCACCTGGAGGCCCGTGACGCCCACCGGAAGATCCGTAAATCCCATAGGCACTAACACGGCGGTGGCGCGCGTGAGTTGGAGCTGGCGGCTGTAGCGCGGATCATAAAAAAAGCTGAGATCTCCCCCACGCGCCTCCGCTAGGGCGGCTAGGCCCGTGAGGGTATCATCATGCGTATAAGCACTGAGGGTGCCGCTGACGAGGGCGGCTATTTCTGATAGGGTAACATTCATAAAGAGGACAAAGGATAGCGGTAGTAGTGGGCCAGGAGGCTGACCCGATGGAGAAAAAGTGATGGCAGGCTAGGGAGCGTGGAGGATGGCGTCACGTGATTTCTATAAATTTTGCGGAGCGAGCCCGTTTAGCTATGCCGAAAGGCCTCCGGTTGGCTAGCGGGTGGGCTAGCGGGTGGCAGGGGCGTGCCGCCAGTGGCAGGCCGAGTTCCTGGAGGCTAGGCAAATGCTCTGCCCAGGGAATGTGATAGGGAATGCCAACGGGCGGCTCGTCCAGCATGAGGCCCACGGAGATCTCGATGATGCGGTCGTGGTGTTCTTGGTCATGGACCAGCGGCATCGCGTTGGCTTGGTCAGCGATGCTAGCAGAGGACTTACGCTGGGCTTGCTGCCCGAAGACACAAGCGGCCTACTGGCACACTCGTCCCACGAAGGGATCTGATGTCATGAGTCACCCTGACATCCAGCAGGGGCGCGGGCTACGGGCCGGACACTCCACCGTATCCGACCCGAAAAAGCAAACCTAACGCCTTTTGTGTTGAGGCTGTCCGTGCTGCAGCTTATGCTTTTGCGCTGGCCGTTTCGGGTGCTTGGGCTGGTGCTTCTGTTCGCGAGGCCGCAACCCATGGTATTTCACATAAGCCATAGGCTCAAAAGCGTATGACAGGAAGCACTCTGGAAAACCTACCAAGGCGCTGTTGTAGGCCTGGATGCGAGCGTTGGCCTCGATGATGCGACGCTCCACGTCATCTCGTTCAGTTCCCATTTGCCGGGTCAGTTTTTTATACAACTCAACGGCTGCCAGGTTAGGGAAGGACTGCCCCAGATGACTGATACCGATCAGTCCTGTGCCCCCACGGCCACGACCTGACGCACGGGATCAATCCCGGTTCACCTGGACATGCACTCCACGTTCGTGACGTGCCACGTCACGGCTGGCGGTGTTCAGGTCGTCGTAGAGTTCGTGCTCTGTTTCCACAGCGGATCCCGCTACGGTGAGAGCGGCCTTGGCGGCCTCCCGCAGGTCATGGAGGTTCTTCCATGCGAAGAACAGCACGATACAAGACGAAAGCCCTAGGATGAATATTAGAAAAAGCATTTCCATAGCGTTAGGTTGCGGGTTGAATGGAACGCGCTTGGATGCGATGCTTCGTTTGCACGAGGCACGCCGACACTTGCTTTCCCCAGCCGAGGTTGGCAGCGCTAGCATTGAGAAAATACCTTCTATGCAGGAGGATTCCCTCCAGCTGCAACCGAGGGCAAGTGGCAAAGCCAAAGCCCTTATTGCCGACCGGGCGCGTGATGATCAGAGTCTCCCGGAAATGCTCTGCCAGCGCCAGATCGCTCGATTGCCTGCCGCCAGTCTTGCACGAGTAAGCCGTGTCAAATTTAGAGGCCGCCGCTTTCGCCTTATTGGCGGCGGTTTCATAGTTTAATTTTAGCAGCCCCTTGTAATTGGCTTCCAATGCCCGACTATGAACAACAAGGCGCGAGGACACCACCCGGGCCGGGCTGATGATGGGGATCTCTTGGCCCAGGGTGACAAGATTTTTCGCAAAGTTAGGATCAGCTTCGACGGGGAAATTCCAGGTCTGAGTGAAGACGATGACCTCCTGCGCATCCATGATTTCCAAAGCTATCCCTTTGAGGTCACCATTGGCCAGTTTGATCGCTAGATCATGAGCCAGATGATTTTTATATTCTGGAGAGAAGAAAATTTTGAGGCCATAGGCTTGCTGGAGCAAGGTCAGGGCGGCCATGAGTTTGCTGATGGAGACTTTATCTGCATCCGTGGGGAGTTTTGGAGTGGGCTTTTTGCCAAAGATATTGGAGAGATTCATAGAATTATTTATTTATAGTTATTAGGCGATTTCGGTGCCGCCTCAGCGGTGCTGAGGCGGCACCAGGATAGAGATTATTAATCAGCAACGATATTCAGAGCCCGTGCCCGACCAGAAACGCTAGCGACTTGGAAGACTACTGAGATTCCAGTCCTCAAATCACGGCTGCGGACTTGGGTTTTTTCAGCAAAAATTTCTTTCCCGCCATCCTGACGGATGATCAAACCCTCGCTCAGCACCTAGGCCACCACCCCGGTTTTCAGGCCAGTCGCAGCCTTCGGTTTTGGCTGCGGCTTAGCCTCCGGCTGAGGGGCCGCGGAGGAAAAAAGCTTAACCTGCTCCGGCTCGCGCCCTCGCATCACTGCCCGCGCTCAAAATGACCAGCACATGAGAGCCGATATTTAAATGCCCCGCCAGCAGACTAGCAGGATGGATTTGGACCGTCCCCACTATGCTATTAAATGGCAGGGAGGCCACGGAGAAGGCAGGCCCCGTGCTCACGATCACCCCAGCGGCCACCGTGAAAGCGCGGCCATCTTGATGAGAAAAATACCGGGCGGTGTTAGGCTCAAGGCCCACGCCTGAGAACATGGCTATGCCTTTTTCATATGGGAGGGAGAGTGGGAAGCGGAGTTTTTGAATGGAATTCATAGAATTGATATCGTTGTTTTTTAATGCGCTGGAGAAATTACCAGCGACGATTTAAAATATCATGGCTTTATTTTTAATCTATTTATTTTATATAATTATCCTGTATTAGCACAGATAACCACAGATGAATTATACATATATAAACAGAAACCTCCAGAAATGCCCAGAAGCCGACAGACGCCCTTTTTTCTAATGGCCCTCAACAACAGCAGGCCGGGCGGGGATACTAGATCTCCGAAGTGTCAATTGTCGCTGTCGCCGGTGGGCGAAAGCACGAAGTCTCCCAGGTCACTTACCCAGACGATGTCCGCATAGTCGCTGGTGGGCGAAAGGTATCCGCCTGCAACGGTGTTGCACTTTCGACTAAAATTGATTCTCTAGCCGCACTGTGGCGGGGGCACGCTTGATCCTCTAGAGGTTGGTTTTGCCGCCACGCACGGG
>JAYVOP010000216.1:0-5312 GCA_043757865.1 Verrucomicrobiales bacterium
GGCGCAGTGGCGGGCAGGCGCGGATCACTGCCATCTGTGGTGTAGTAAATGGTGCTGTTAGCGCTCGGCGTGCTCAGCGTCACGGTGGTGCCCACAGGCACGGGGCCGGACGCCACGCTGGCTTGCGCGGGCCGCGTGAACTGGCCATCCATAAAGCCCAGCCGCGTGCTCCACCAATATTTCAACCACGCCACCTCCCCCCGGAACGTCCCATCCGTGCCCGGCGTGGCGGTGGCGGCAGCGCGTGGCTCATAGCTGGCCACGCTCGTCCAGCGCGTGAAATTTCGCTTGGCGGGAGTGGCCACCGCATTGCCAGGGTCCAGCGTTTCTGCTAGAGAATCAATTTTCCCGAGCACCTGCGCAGTGGCTAGCGGCCCTGCCCGCAAGGCTTGCAGGCGATCAATCCACGCCTGCCAAAAGTTCGGATCACGGAAGAGGTAGTCGAAATAGTTCGGAGTGAATACGGCTAAGGATGAATGGAAAAAGTCCGTGCCTAGGTCCACGGTATCGCCTCGCCACGTGCTCGGCAGCAGGTCTCGCGTGTCCGTGCTGCCCATCGCGCGATCAAAGTCAAAGATAGGGCCCATGACGAGCTTTCCATAGCGCGCCTTATGCCAAAAACCACTGAGGCGGAAGGCATCCAAGCTCTTGGCGGCGGTGTTCAGAAGATGATGGTCAATGGCCGCAGGCACGTCTAGCCACGCGGCATAACCGAGCGTGGGATGCATGAAATTTTCCGCCTGCAGCGCGGCATACATGCCATCGAGTTGCCCCGCTAGGTAGGTGGTTTGCGCGGCTGTAACTACTGGCGAGTGGCTGGGATAGGAGGTGTTCTCCTTCGGCGTCACCCACGTCCAACCGACTTGCCCCGCGCCTGCCGTGCGGCCTGCAGCGGTGAATCCCACGTCTCCCAGATCCCGCCGATCCAGCTTCCACAGATAGCCGCCTTGCACCGCCGGAGCCACATTATCCGTGGGTTCCAGGCTCTCTACATCCACGCGTTGCGAGCCCCGGCTGACTTTATCTTGGAAACTATACACACCGTAGTAGTCCACGCTGTTAGTCGTTAGGGAAGTGGCGGCAGGCACGGCTCCATTGACCACGCCGTCAGCCACGCTGAGGAATATTTCCACCTGCCGAGTCTGCGGGGCCCAGCGACCACACGCGTTGCTCAGCGCATAGATGAGGTCGTTGTGCAGCAGGCTGCGGTCGTATTGATAGGGTGAATTTAACACAAAGTCATCGTTAGCCGACAGGCCCAACGGACCCACTTTCTGGCCTTGGCCAGCCTCATCCAGCGCGCCTAAGGTCAGGGAATATTTAGCCGCAGAAAAGGTGCTAGATCCCCGCCGCTCGAAGTAGCCGGGCGTGGCCAGCGCTGGCAAATTCGTCAGTCGCGCCAGATGATCCGTCGGCTGCGGTTCGAAGGTGAACCATGTGGCCACCTTAGTATCCTCGGGCGCGGAGCCCGTGGGCAGCGTGCTGCTCGGGTGGCCCACGCCCCAGTCATGCAGGATCATGATGGGCAGCGGACTGGTAAAATTTTGCGCCTCGGCATCCAGGGCCAGATACGCATTGCTGCGCACGAGGCCGTCTGGACGCCCCATTTCATAAGCCCTGGCGCGCACTCGGCGGCTGGTGCTGAGGCTCAGCGGGGTGCCATTATAAATGGCGCTAGCACTGCGCATCACACTGATGACGCCACTGCCAACATTGGAAAATGTAAGCGCAGCGCCATCCACACTGACGGCTAGGCCGAAGGAATTCTGCGCGGCATTAACCACGAAATAATCTGTGTTAGGCGAAAGCCCGCCCGGCAGCGTGCCAGTGGAGCTGAGTTGCACCGCATCCCCATTGCTGAGCCCATGCAGATTCCGCGTGAGGGCAGTGGTGCTAGCGGTTACGCTGCCCACGCTGACGGGCGTGGCGGTGGGCTCACTATTCGTCAGGGTGTAACGAATCACCGCAGTGGCGGAGAGCGTGGAAAGACCCACAGATAAGGGATTCCCCACCGGAAAGGTGCGACTACTGAGGGAGAACTCCACCATTTCCGCCGGGGCATCCGCTGGGAGATTCGGCTGGTTAGGCGAGGGAGTGGTGAAGAAGACCGCCTGGGGTCCGTGGCCCACATCTAATAAGCCATAGGAAACATTGTCCCGCTGCGCAGGAAAAGTGGGGGCATAAGCCGACACCGCTGGCGACGGTGCGCTGATGCGATGCAGGCCGAGGTATTCTCCACTGCTGCTAAGGCTGAAATTCGTATGCAGATTCGCCCCCGGCACGCGACGATCTTTCCCACTGGCAAAGACCACCAGATACCCGCCAGCAGGCAAGTTGACACCAGCTGGAAAGGGCCATTTTAAAGGTTTGGCGGCGTTATCTGTCAGTGCATAATCCGCAAGATTGAGGTCCGTGGCAGCGGGGTTATGCAGCTCAATCCAATCAGCCGTAGCCCCATCCTCATCAATCAACCCGGCCGTGCTCGCAGCCATAAATTCAGAGATCACAGGCGCGGCCTGGATGGCTCCAGGCCATGCTACCGCTAGGAAAAGTAGGGGGAGAATTCGGGGAGAAATCATGGCGCAGTCAAGCAGTCTGCCGCCCCTGCCGTCAATGTTCGATTTACCTCCTCCAAACGCAAACAACGCAGCCCTGATGGCGGGCTGCGTTGCTGAGAAATGGTGGCTCGTTAGGGCCAGTGGCTTATTGGCCAGGAACCAGGAACGTCTTGCCAGTGAAGGGGCAGACGACCTTGCTGCCAGCGGCTTTACCAGTCACGTCCACGAGTTGTCCAGGCTGGCCAAAGGGGCTCTGGACCAGTCCCTTTTCCTTCTGCGCCCAGACGGCGGAGGGCGGGGCATCCGCTACGGTGGGAGCTGGAGCGGGGGTTGGTTGGGGCTTGGCTTCAGGCATGGGGGCCGGGACTGGAGCGGGCTGAGGTTTGGCCTCGGGCTTTTTCTCTGGGGCCTTCGGTTGCTCCTGGGGCTTGGGTTGTTCTTTCATGGGCTCCTTCGGTTGCTCTTGCTTTTTTTCCTCCATTTTCGGCTGTTCTTTGGCAGGCTGTTGAGGTTGATCCGCAGGCTTATTGACCTCATCGGCCAAGGGTTGGGGAACGCGGAAAAGCTTGTTCGTATAAGGGCAACGGACCTCCACGCCGGGGGCGATGCCAGCCACGTCCACGAGCTGGTATTGACTAGCATACGGGCTGTAAACAAAACCCGGACGGCCCGGCACGCGGCGGCCATACGGCAGCTCGTTAGCAGGGTTGGCGGGGGAGTTAGCCGGGGCGCTGTTGGCGGGATTTCCCTCGGTTAGGAGCGGGCTAGTGTTTTTCTCGGGCACGCGGGTGCCGTGTGGATTCGTAAGGCTGATGTCATTTCCTAATCCAGCCGTGGGATCGGTAGAGGCCACTTCGGCACCTGCTGGTTTCTTCTGATTCGAGGCTAGGCCGCTCTGCTCAGTCATGACTTTGTTGAAATCAGGCACCAAGAAGGACTTCAGCGTGATGGGGCAGCGAACCTCTTCACCGGCTTTGAATTCCCGCACATCCACGATGCGATGGTCATCGGCAAAAGGGCTGTAAACGTAGCCCGGACGCCCTTCGACAGGCTCGCCCATGGGAATATCAATCACTCGTGGGGCCATGACTGGGCTGACGCGCAGCGGAGCCGGACCTTGATTTTTCTTGGCCACCGTTTGGCTCTGCGCAGAGGTCAAATTGCCGTTCAATAGCGCAGGAATCAGGCCGACCGTCTGCACGGTGCGCCAATTTTCCGCCGTGGGTAATTTACAACTGCTCAGGAGCGCGGTCCCCAGCAGGGCCGCACTGTAACTCAGGATCAGGGTGGTGGATTTACGGGTGGTAGTCATCATTTCGCATGGGTTGGGTTTTAAAAATTTTATGAAGCCTTGGTGAGATAGTCCATTATTTACAATAAATCAAAGGCTCGAACGGAGCATTTCCACTCGGCTTTGATAAAATTAGCAGAACTTATATGCATTAGCGAGAAAAATCTAAGATATTTTGTATTTTCTGGAAAATTACCATGCATTTTCCATAATTACCCTATCCCAAATGGAGCAGAATTCCCCGTATCCTCCCTCCACGTCAGTTCGCGAACGGAGATTTCACTGAGGATTTTTCAATCGACATCATAGCTAGTTTTCCACTAGATCTACCACGTCAGTGCCAAATCTAGCGACCTTCCTGCGCTCTCTTCCCAACTCATTTCCGTTATGAAATTCCTCTTCTTATGTCTTGGTCCTCGCGTCGTCTCGTCTGCCCCGCCACCGCAGTGGACTAGCCAATAAGTAGTTCCTCCGCTGGGCGGAATCAGAAAGCCTCACAGGGTGGAGGCCGCGCCTCCTTTCCTTGAGATGCGCGGGCACGCCATCACCAGCTCCTCGGATTATCCTCCCAGGTATGGAAATCTCCATCCGGGCCTGCGCTCCAGATAATCGCCTTTTTGCCTCGGATGATCGGAGGTTGGCCAGCAGGATTTGAGAGTTCTTCATCGCCATCCACGTCCAGCCGCACGCGGTAGGCGTGGCCCCAAGGATCATAGAGTTTGGGGTTCTCAGCATCCGCTTCGTAGTCGATGCCATTGATCGGGTGGCCGCCATTGGACTTGGCCTGCTGCATCCCTTCGAGGTAATTCAGGTGCCGGGGATTGTTCGTCGGATCTTTGCTGCTGGCTGCCAGCGCACTCAGCAGGCCAGGATCGTCCATGGTGCCTTCCCAGTCGGCAGTGCCTGGGGAAATGGGCAGATGGCCGTAGTCAGCGGAGAAGGAGTTGATAGCGGCGGCGCATTCGATGCAGACTTTTTGGGAGGCAGTGCTTTTGACTGTTCCCATGACCCGGCCGCCCGACAGCATTTGTCCCAAGGTAAAGAAAATAAGGGCGAGGACGATGACCACCGGAATCACCCACAAAATGGTCTGCATAATCTCACGCAGTGAGGGCCACGTGCGGCCACGTGGTGGAATCGGCGGAGGATCAGGATTACTCATGCCGCGCATCGTGCCCTAACAGCGCGGACGTTGTCGAGGAAATAGTGCTCAGGTCGCCCTCACAGGTGCTGGACAAAAAAGTTTGCCTAGAGCTGGAGCCCGCCTGCGGAGTAGGTTGATTCCCATTTGCGCTCAAGCATAGACGCCGCTGGTAAGGTGGCGCGAGGCTGAGGCCAGGGCGTGCCTGCTAACATGGTGGAAGGCGCGCCCTCGCTCCTGCCACCCTCTGAGCAAGTTAGCAAACACGCTCTAGGTAGATCTGTTCAGGGGTCTTGCCGTTACAAGCTCAAATGCCCTAACG
>JAYVOP010000217.1:0-5296 GCA_043757865.1 Verrucomicrobiales bacterium
TTGGCTAGGCCTTTGCCTTTGATGCGCATTTCCGCTAGGTCAAAATAGTTTCCCGCCGCATGGCCGAGGTTCCAGAGCGTGAGCCAATGCGGCTTGGCCTTAGCCTCCAGGCCCATGAGATCCAGGGTGTGGGCGAGGTGGTAAATGAGCTTCGGATGATCTGGCGCAGCCTGCCAGGCAGCCCGGAACGCTTGCAGCGCGCCCTGCATATCCCCCTGGCTTTTCGCCTGCATCCCCGCGCGCAGATGCTCTGCGATGTCCTCATCCGTAATCGGCGTATCCAGCGTGGGCGGGATCACCGGAGTGGCCAAGCGGACGGGCAACGGCTCCGCTGCCGCCACCGGCGTGGGCTCTGGAATCAGCTCTAGAGTGGGCTCCGGGGCCACCGGTACGATGACTGGAGGTGGGGAAATCTCCGGCCCCACCGGAGCCCTAACCACCGGCACCGGACGGACTTGCAGTCCTAACACGGCTAGGGCCACCTGTCCCAGTGCCACAGCCGCAAGCATCCCGCAGGCGACGTAAAACGTCGCCCCAGCAGCAGGCTTAGCAGATGTGGGGTCCATGTTAGGAAATGAGATGGCGCACGAGGACAGACCACGGCTCAGGGGAAATTTTCTAAAATAATTTACGCGCACCCTAGGGAGAATTCCTAGGGCTGTCAATTCAGATCCCCAACTGCGCTACCGTGTCCGCCAGGATCCGGATGCCTTCCTGTACGATTTCGGGAGCCTGGGAGAACGTCATCCGCAGGCACTGGCGGCGGTGCGGCCAGTCCGCCTGAGCCGGATTTAGGCCAAAGAAAAAGTATTCCCCCGGCACCACCAGCACCTTCCTTTGCTTCAGGCGCTCATAGAGTTCCCGGCTCGTAATCGGCAATGCGGGGAACCAGAGCCAGAGGAAAAACGCCCCCTCACTTTTATGCACCGCATACGGAAAGCGCTCCCCACAAGCCTCATGCAGCCAAGCCTGCGCCTGCACGGAACGAGCCTCGTAGAAGGGCCGGATCATTTCCGCCGCCACTTGGCGCATCGCTCCCGTGCGCAGCAGCGGCAGCGTTAGGGCTTGGCCCAGATTTGTATTCGCTAGGCCAATTACGCTGGTCATGGCCGCCACTGCGCGCACCACTTCTGGCCGCGCCACCACGATGCCGGTGCGCGTGCCGGGCAGGCCTAACTTGGACAAACTCAGCGTTAGGATGGTGTCCTCATTCCAGAATGGCTGCGCGTCCACGAAGATGGCACCGGGAAAGGGCAAGCCGTAAGCATTATCAATGATTAGCGGCACCCCGTGCTCCCGCGCCAAGGTCGAGAGCCGCTGGACCTCCGCATCCGTCAGCACATTTCCGGTGGGATTCGTGGGTCGAGAAAAGGCTAGGGCTGCAATGTCTTGCGTCCGCAGCGCCTCCTCCACGGCGGGGAAATCCACGCGGTATTTGAATTCATGGGTGCTCAATTGCTCAATGATAGGTGGGCAGCCCACGAACCACTCCGGCCCGGTGCCTTGGTTCTCATAGCCCAAATATTCTGGCACTAACGGAAGCAAAATTTTCCGCTGCCGCCCCGTAGCATCCAGGCCGCCCAGCAGATTGAAGAGAAAGAAAAAGGCGCTCTGCCCGCCGGGCGTGATCGCCAGATTTTCCGCCGTCACGGGCCAGCCACAGCTCTGTTGCAGAAACGCTGCTAACGCTGTGAGAAACGCTGGATTCCCCTGCGGCGGATCATAATTTCCGAGCACGCGATCAAAGCTCGCGCCCTCTGCCAGCAGCTCCGCCATGCGCTCCCGCCACAGCGCCTGCACCGCTGGCACGGGCGCAGGATTCCCCCCGCCCATCATGCGCATGGCGGGGTCCGTGGTCAGGGCTTGGCCCAGATCATCCATCAATTCGGTGATCCCGCAGGGGCCGCCGAGCTTCTGCCCTAACTGTGAAAAAGTGATTTCCATAAGCCCGCAAGAAGCCGTGCGCCCGCGCCATTTCAAGCTCCATTCTCCGCCCCACGTTTCCTCTGGAAATCAAATTGCCAAGCCCCGGCCAGCCGCCCACAGTCTGTGCATTCTGATGCCCCACCTTTCCCCTCCGCCCATCCTTTGAGCCCCACTCCCACCACCGCCATCATCGTAGCCGCCGGGGGTTCCACCCGCATGGGCACGGATAAATTATTACTCCCGTTAGGCGGCCAGCCCTTGTTGCAGTGGACCTTGCAGGCCTTTGTGGACTGCGCGGACGTTGTGGAGATCATCCTGATCTGCCCCGCCGAGCGAGCCGCTGCGCTCACCCTGCCGCCGCATTGCCGCCGTATCGACGGTGGGGCGCAGCGCCAAGACTCCGTCTGGGCTGGCCTCCAAGCCGCCACCCAGCCACTGGTAGCGGTGCATGATGGCGCGCGCCCGCTGATTCATCCTAGCACCATCAGCCAAGTCATCGCCATGGCGGCAGAAACCGGGGCTGCGGCATTGGCCAAACCAGTCACGGAAACGCTCAAACGCACCACGTTAGGAAATGCCGTCCTCCCCGATTCCCCAGCCATCGACCGTGAGCAACTCTGGAGTATGGAAACGCCGCAGGTCTTCCGCACCACGCTCCTCCGTGCCGCCTACCAACAGGTGCTAACCGCCCAGCGCATCGTCACGGATGAAGTCTCGGCCGTGCAACTCTCCGGCCACCCGGTGCAGCTCGTCCTCAGCCCTAGCCCGAATTTGAAGATCACCTACCCGTCGGATCTCCCGCTGGCAGAGTGGCTGCTAGACCCGTGAGGCGGGGAACTCAGCGAGGTTGCGCCAGCGTCTCGGAGTGCGTGAGATTTCCTCCATCTAATGAGACGAGGCTTGTGTGCTGTGGCAAAATTTCATAAAACCACACTTCCCTTATGAAAACCCTCCTTTCCCTCACCTGCCTAGCGGCTCTCAGCCTCGGCCTCCTTTCGCCTCTCCACGCTGGATTGGTGGCCTATTGGCCGTTCAATGATGCGGCCACGTTAGGCAATGATACCGCTGGGGGCACAGTGCTGGCCACTGGTGGCGGGACGTTGGCGGCCGCAGGGAAATTTGGGGGAGGGTTAGCGTTGAATGGCACCTCGCAGTATCTTGGCGGCACGGTTAATAATTTGCCGATTGGCAATAGCACGTATTCCCAAGTCGCTTGGTTCAAACCCACGGCGGTGGGGAATCGGGGCCTTGTGGGCTGGGGGAATTTTGGCACTGCGCGCCAGTGCAATGCCCTGAGGCTCTTGGATACAGGCGCGGGGACCAATGCCTTTCGGCATTACTGGTGGGGGGCGGATTTGGATTCAGTGAGTTCCACGACGGTCAATTTTTTAGATGGTAACTGGCATCACGCAGCCACCACCTTCGATGGCACCAACCGCCGCGTCTATCTGGACGGCGTGCAAGTATCCACCGATGCGCCCGGCGTGAATGCTGCCACGGCAGTAAATTTCCGCATTGGCAGCACCAACAATGGAGAGTTTTTCAGCGGGACGCTGGATGATGTGGCCATTTTCAACCACGCGCTAACCCCAACGCAAGTGGCCTCCCTGGCTGCGGGCGGGTCACCGGTAGCCGGACCGAGCATCACCTCATTTACCGCCAATAAAACCACCGCCTATGAAGGCGAAACCGTGGCGCTGAGCTGGACGGTGAGCACGGCTAGTGTGACGGGCATTTACAGTTACGAAATCAAAAATGGAGCCACCACCCTGAGCAGCGGATCCGCCACTACGGGGACTTTCAGCACCACCATTCCTGACCTCACGGCCACTGCGCAGACGGTGACTTACACGCTGCGAGCGATTGAGACGGGCGGCGGAAATGTAACGAACACCGCCACCGTGAGCGTAGCCGCAGACCCCGGCATTCCTGCTGCGAACACCCAAGCAGGCTTGACCACGCCTGCGAACACGCCGCTGAGCATCACGTTAGTGGGCAGCGATCCTAACGCGCAGCCGCTGAGCTATATCATCGTCACCTCGCCTGCGCAGGGCACGTTGAGCGGCCCCGGAGCCAATAAAACCTACACGCCCACAGCCAATGTTTATGGCTCAGACCAGTTCACTTTCAAAGTCAACGACGGCAAATATGACTCTGGCCTAGCCACGGTGCGTTTGACCGTCCTCACGCCGCCCGTGGCTCCCACGGTGGTGTTGCTAGACGACAGCACCATCCGCCCAGAGCACGTGCCGGGAGATTTCCTTTCGACACTTAGCTGCGTGGATGCCAATGCCGCCGAGGCGCATACGTTCAGCCTAATCGCAGGCGTGGGGGCCACGGAGAATGGGAATTTCACCATCGTCGGGCATCAACTGCGGGCGGCGGTGGCCTTTGCTAGTCTGGTCGGCGTGCCGCAACACATTCGGGTGAGGGGCACAGACAGCGGGGGGTTGTTTGTGGAAACGGCGTTGGTCCTCAGCGTCGTAGCTAAGGCCAAGCATCTGGTCATCAACGAAGTCCACTACAACGGCGGTAATAGCGTGGTGCGGAACTCATTCGTCGAAATTTACAACGACACCGCCGCCAGCGTGAACCTGACTAACTGGCATTTCACAGGCGCGCTAGATTACATTTTCCCCAGCGGCACGACCATTGCTGCGGGAGCTTATTTAGTCGTGGCGGAAGACCCAACGACGATCCTCAGCTACTTTGGCAAGCCTGCGTTAGGCCCGTGGTTAAATGCGATTATCACTTACCCAGACGGCTCTAAAGAAAGCAACAACCTGCCGAACAGCGGCGGCAATATCAAGTTGCGCGATGCGGCCAATAGCATCATTTCAGAAGTGGATTACAACAACCACACGCCCTGGCCGTCTGAGGGTGATGGCGGCAACTCCTCCATCGAACTGCGCAATCCTAGCTTGGACGAAACGCACGGCAGCAACTGGGCTCCAGCCAAGCCCGCAGGCGTGGTGCCGGACTATTTCTATATTTCCGCAGCCACCAGTGGATGGAAATATTTCAAAGGCACCACCGCCCCGAGCACGACCTGGAAGAACCCCACAGGTGCAGACCTAACGGGTTGGCTGGACGGCACCACGACTGTGGGAAATGCGACTGTGCCTTACTTTGGATTCGGTTATGCCGATAGCGATGACGTGCCCACGGCTGACTTCAGCGACATGCGACAAACGACCGTGGCCCCTCTCCAGACGGGCTACCAAGCGGTCTATTTCCGCAAGGAGTTTACCATCCTCCCAGGGCAAATACCCGCCTCGCTGAACCTGCGCGTCTATGTGGATGATGGCTGCATCGTGTATCTCAATGGCGTGGAAATCCCCGTGCGCTTCTACTGTGGCACGGGCACGCC
>JAYVOP010000218.1:0-5289 GCA_043757865.1 Verrucomicrobiales bacterium
TGTGCCTTATACCTTTGCCAATCCACATGGCCGCGTCTTCGACTACTGGGGCAATGATCTGATTACGGATGCCACGGGCAATGCCAACTACTTTGGGCCGGGCTTCAGCGGGCATCTAGATGTGGGGGCGCACCCTGGTTATAATCAATTTTGGAAACGTCCTTCCCGCCCCACTCCTGGCACGAATATTCTCTCTAGCCGACATTTCCCCGACGAATGGCAGGGGCAATTTCTCAATACGAATGTGATCAGCGTCCAAGGCATCTTCCGCGCGCAGTTGAGTGAGGATGGCGCGGGCATTAAGGGCGAGACGATCGAAAATCTGGTGGAAACGGACATCGCTGCGAATCCGAATTTCCGCCCCAGCGGCATCGCCACGGCACCGGATGGCTCGATGTATTTCATGGATTGGTCGCAAATGTTGATCGGCCACCTCCAGCATCATTTGCGGGATCCTAACCGAGATCACCAGCATGGTCGCCTCTATCGCATCACCTACCCTAGCAGGCCGCTATTGAAGCCGAAGAAGATTGATGGCGAGTCTATTGCCAACCTGCTAGAGCTGCTGAAAGAGCCTGAGAACGACGTCCGCCGCCTCGCCAAGATCGAACTCAGCAAGCACGATAGCAAAGAAGTCATTACTGCCACGCAAGCATGGGCGCAGCAGTTTGATGCCACCAAGGTGCCGGAGGCGCACCATTTACTGGAAGCCCTGTGGGTCCATCAATGGCATGATGCGGTGAATCTGCCCCTGCTGGAAAGCCTGCTCAAAAGCCCGGAACCACGCGCCCGTGCCCAGGCCGTGCGCGTGGTCTGCTACCAACGGGATCGCGTGCCTAACGCGTTAGCATTACTCCTGGCTGCCGCCAATGATACCGCTCCCCGCGTGCGCCTAGAAGCCGTGCGGGCGGCTAGTTTCTTTAAAGGTGACGATGTACCCAAGGCCGTCGAAGTGGCCACCGCCAGCCTGAAATATGAGTCGGATTACTACCTGGAATATTGCTATAAGGAAACCATGCGCCAGCTCTCCAGCATCGCCAAAAGCAACGTGCTGCCGACGGATACGGCTACTTTAGCCGTGGTCTTAGGGAAAATGGACGACAAGGAATTAGCCAAACAACCGCCCACGGAAAGCGTCTTGAACGCCCAACTGGAGCGCAAGAGCTACGACCAACCCACGCGGGATAAAGTGGTGACCGCCCTAGCCGAGCTGAACAAGACGGATAAACTTTCCCAGATCCTCGCTAGCCTTGGCAAGCTGGAGGAGAAAGGCGCAGCGGGCAATCCAGCGGCAGCAGAGTTAGGGAAATTACTCGTCGCCACGCCGCCCAGTGAACTTGCGAAGGCCCGCGATGCCATCGCCCATGCGGCAGATGCCGCCATGCAAGGCCCCATCCGCAAGGCCACTTACGCCGCGTTGGTGATCGCAGACGGCAAGCCAGAGGTCACTTGGGCCGCCACGGAAGGCCGCCCGAATAATCGGGATGCCATCATTCAGGGCCTGGGTCTGGTTAGTGATCCCGCGCTGCGCAGCCAGTTTCAGCCGCTGTTAGTGGACCTGGCTCCTAAGGTGGAGCGCAGTTTATTGAAGTCCGTCCTAACCGCCCTGCCATTGATGGGGCCAGCGAATGCCAGCGCGAACTTTACCATCCTGGCGCAGCATTTCCTGAGCGGCAAAGAACGTAACGCTGCGGGCGATGCCATCATGCAACTGCCCAAGGAGAGCTGGGACAAGACGCAGGCTGCGGCCATTGCCAAAGTGGTGCTCGATCTAGCCAAGGCCGTAACGCCTGCGAAACGCAGTGAACAGGACTTCGTGGAAACCCTCCAGTTAGGCACGGAGATGGCCGGGCTGGCGGGCGATGCCGCACTGCGCAAGGAGCTACGGGGCTTGGGCGTCAGTGTCTTTGTGGTCAAGACGGTGCGGGAGCAGTTGAAATACGACAACACCCGCATCGTGGTGGAGGCGGGTAAAGAGTTCGAAATCCTCTTCGAGAACTCGGATGTCATGCCGCATAACCTCGTCATCGTGCATCCGGGTAAACACCTGGAAATCGGGGCCGCCGCGCTCACCATGGGGCCGGACAAGCAAGACAAACAGCATCGGCAATACTTGCCAGATAAGTTCCCGATCCTGGATGCCACCAAGCTCCTGGAGCCCGGAGAGCGCGCCAAACTCCAACTCAAAGCGCCTAACAACGAAGGCGACTACGAATACGTCTGCACCTTCCCCGGCCACGCCGTCATCATGTGGGGCACCCTGGTGGTCACCAAGGACGTGGATGCTTACCTAGCCGCGCATCCATAGGCCGAGGGGGGGTAAAATGGAGCGCGGAGTTGCCCTCCGCTGCATTTTGCTAAGGGCGACAGAAATTGCGGCTTGGCCAGCGCTGCGGAGTGCAACTCCGCGCTCCATGGCGGAGGCTGCCATTTTAATCCACACTCTAGCTGCGGGTCTGGCCCATGCGGGCTTTGACCACGCTGCGGGCGGCGGCCACCAGCAGGTTGCACGCCTCACAACAGAGCAGGGGAATGCTGCCGGGCACCGCAGCCATCGTCTGCTCAGGACCAGACTCCAGCGGCCAGAGGATGCGGCGGGAGCATTGGGCCTGACAATGCTCGCGCACTAACGTGGGAGCCTCCGCTTCCGTAAGCAGCCCGGTCACGCGATACATGCCCGTCTGGCGATTGAGCACGCTGCGCAGCGGCACGATCTGGTGCGCGCCTAGGCCGCGCTGCCAGCGACTCCAGTTCGCCACGGCGGCGGGGTAAAAGTAGTCCAGCGCCAAGCGGACATCGGCCACGGTGGCTAGCGCCAGCGTCCAGCCCGGGGCTAAGTTGGGGGCGGACTTCAGCGGGCGGAAGGCCCCGGCAGCATCGTATTTCGCTAACTCCCGAGCGGACTCAGCGGTGGTGAACCTCCTGAGGTCAGCACCGTCAGCATCGTCTTGATGGCGCAGGAGGAATCCGCCTGCCGTCGGCTGCACGATGATTTCCCCCATACGGCCACCACCCGCCGCTAACCACGCCGCCAGATCCCCCGCCACACTGGCCGCTCCGTGCTGTGCATCGAACGCCTGCACCTGATCCAGCATCACCTCCGCCAGCAGTGGTTCCGTGCCGATGGCGCTGCTGTAATACACCGACCGCCCTTGCAACGAATACGGATTCTGCCGGAAAATCTCCATCTGACTAGCCGCTACCGTGGGCTCCGCTTCCATGCCCAGCAGCACCGGGATGTCTTGGAAACTATGCAGACCATCTGCGATAAAGAACGGCACCACAATGACGTTAGGCGCAGTGGTCAGTGTGGCCCAATCCGCCACCAGCGGAGGCTCTTCCATGTAGGCCTCCAGCACCTCCGCAAAGCCTAACTGGAGCGCCTGGATGGCGGCCACTTGGTCTTTGATGGCTTGGGTAGAGTTCTCATTGAGCCCGGTCCCATGGCCCACGATGATGAGGCTGCATTGATCCCACGGCACCCCGGGGGCTACTTCCGCCGCGCGCTTCAGCAGCAATTTCGTCATGCTAGGGTGCAAGCCCACGGGCGCGCAATAGCGCACGGTTTGGCCACCCAGGCGGGTTTCGGGGCCTGTGAGGCGGAGTTCCCGGGGGATGATCTCTTGGGTAAAGTAGCCTTCGCTGATGAAGTTAGGCACCACATAGACGGTGGGGCTGTCCACCATGCGCAAGACCTCACGCAGGGAGGGTTCCTCTTTCCAGAAGGCGCAGACCACCTCGTGGAAACAGCCTTGGGCGCGGATCGTAGCCGCATGATCGTAAGTCGGCTGGCTGGAGTCTGGGTTCAGCGTGGAGCCGTGGCCCACGATCACGAGGGCAGTCTGGGGTTTGGGCTGCATGAACGGGAATTTTGGTTGTTGGGGAAAAAAATTAAGGCAACGTGGGCGGATCGAGCAATCTGCAACTCGAATTCCCCTGCCATGTTTCTTAAATACGTCCGTCCCCTCTCCTTGGTCACCCTCCTTTTCCTGGGCGGTGCGCAGTCGCCTGTGTGGGCGGATTTGAAGAACCCGGAGGACCTGCTCGGCAGCAATAAAGATAAGAAAAAGGACAAGGACGAGCCGCCGCCGATGGAGCGCGCTCCGGTGCCGCAACCCGTGAAGTTGACGGTGAATCGGGGAGACTTAGTGGAGATCACCTTGCGTGCGCTGACGGCCTCCAATCAAGACGTGCAGTTCCTCCTGCGCACCGCTCCCACGGCGGGGAAATTCATCGAAACCGAGCCCGTGCGGAAATCGAAGACCAGCGCGGTGCTCCATTACCAATCCGACCCCAACAGCAAGCTGGCCCATGATGAATTCAAGTTCGCCACGCGGATTGCCGGTGGCAATGTTTCTCCGGCAGAAACCGCTAGCCTGACGCTGCTGGAGATCAAACCAGAGTTAGAAGTGCAGGACAAAGTGGAGATGGGACAAGTCCGCTGTGGCCAGAAAGTGACCGTCACTGTGCCCATCAAGAACGTGGGCAACGGCCCCTTTACGCAGAGCGTGCCGCTGCCCGCAGGTTGGTCCTGGGGGGATAAATGGGAGGTGCCCGCCGGCAAATCCATGAATGTGAAACTGACCTTTGCCCCCACCACGTTAGGTCCTAGTCATCATCTGCTCAGCCTCGGCGTTACGCCCAAGGCCCAACTCACCCTGGATGGCCTAGGCCTGCTGCCCGTGGAAATCCCCAGTGTGGTAGAACTGAAATGGGACCCCGCCACCTCCCAACGCCGGGCCGCCCTAGCCGTGCGCAATGTCACGGATGCCGCCGTCTCCATCACTCTCACAGGCGATGCGGCAGGCCTGCTCTTTCCCAAAGAGACCGCCCTCAACGCCCACGGAGAAGCCACCCTCAACCTCGAACTCCACGCCGCGCCTGCCCGCGGGCTGCGGGAAACATTGACGGTGGCCGTGGGTGGGCTCACCCAGCCACTCCAAGTGGTGGCAGATGCGGCCCCTGCGCAGGTGGTCCTAGAAGGCCTGGGCGAGGGCGCGACCCTGGACTTTGGCAATGTGGATGGCGGTAAATTAGCCTCCATACAGAAGACCCTCACCCTAGCGAACCGTGGTGGCACCAGCGTCAGTCTCTATGGGAATCCGCCGGAATCCTTCCTGCTCGACGGCTATGTGCCCAGCATGACCCTAGCCGCCGGGCAAGAGGTGCCAGTGCTCGTGCATTTCCGCCCGGATGCCGTGGGGCCCATCCATAATACCGTGGAGATCCGCTGGGATAAGCATCTGCTCTCCTTTCATCTCCTCGCCAAAGTCATCCCCGATCCTAACG
>JAYVOP010000219.1:0-5282 GCA_043757865.1 Verrucomicrobiales bacterium
AGCAGCGCGTGATGGGCGAAATCATAGCGCGCGAGGGACTGGTTGAAGTCGGAAAATTTACATACCTCTAACTTAGCGGTGCCTCCCGTGGTCAGCGGCTCCGGGCTGGAGAATAAGGTGCCGTTAGCATCCCGGAAATAGACTTCCTCCAGCGGGTAAGCGAAGCTGCTGCGCAAGGCGGGTGGCTGATCCGGGGCGCTGGTGAGTTCCAGCCGGCCCCGCGTGCTGCGGATCTCGGTAAGGAGCTGCGCCTGCTCACTGCGGCTCTGGAACCAGTCTCCGCTGTGAGATTTATCGTCCGCCTGGGCATAGTTTTGCGCGGAGCCCTCGGTGTGGGATTTCAGCCGCGTCCAGCGGCTCTCACTGAGGAGCACCGGGGTGAGCACGGCTGGTTCATCCGTAGTGAAGGCCCCGGAAAATAACACCCCGGTGCGGGAAAGCTGCGCCTGCTGAATACTAGCCGTGGCCGCCGTGGGATTCACATAAACGATGCTAGAGCGCAGCCCCGTGCCGCCCGTGCCGTCTTGAAAGAGGATCAACGCCACCAGCACGACGCTGGCTCCTAACGAGATGATGGGCGTGGTGTAAAAGAGCCGATGCCGCTGCCCCGCCTTGGCGAAATAGAACAAATTGATCGGCCCCACCAGCAGCCCGAAGAGCACCAGAATGAGCCCGATCTGCCATGCGGCAAAGCTGCGTTCCCCAAACGCCTTTTGCAGATCATCCCAGAAATTCCCCCGCTCTCCATGCGCTAGGTTAGACCCCGGCGGCACCTCACTGCCGCTATTGCTCGCGGGCGGATAGTCCAGGCGCAGTTGTTCGTGGGAGAGCATCTGGCCGCTCCATTTCAGGAGGCGCACGCGGCCCAGGCCGTAGTCATCGTGCAGCTTAGAGGGGAGCTTCAGTTGGAGCATGGCGGGGGTTTCCTCACCAGGGGTATAAAGCGTGAGGATGCCGCCCAGCTCCACCCACTGCAAGAGGCTGGCCCGCCCGGACGCAGAGAGTTCCAGCCATTCGGGCGCGCTGAGGCTCACATAATCAAACCCACTGCACGCCCGCCAATCCGTGGGCAGATGCTGGTGATCAAACTGCACCGCAAACTCCCGCGTCTGCCCAGAGGGCATCTTCCGCAGGTCGTCATCATTGAAGGCCTTGATGTTATCCGTCGTGAGGGCTTTGGTAAATGCCGCCGTTTCCGCAGGCTCATTGAGGGCCTCTTCATAAAGATAAGCGTGGGTGTTAGCAGAGCCATTGAGATTCACCTCCAGGCGCTGCTGCCCCCGCCCATAACTGTAGCCCGAGCCATCCGCAGGCACTGCGCAGACGGGCAGGAGGAGTTCGTGCGTGGAGGTTTGATTGGCTGGGGCGTTCAGCGTGGCATGGCCCTTGGTTACGTGATCTTCCCGATACCGCGCCTGCCGGGAAACGGAGTCCAGCACGAAACTCAGCGGCTGGCTGGTGTCATTGCGCACCGTCACCCGGATCACTGCAAAGCCGCTAGCAGGCGCGCTAGAGAAGACGGACGCCATTTCCACATACGAGGTCGAAGTGGCCGGATCACCAATCGGCGTGCGCATCTCTTTCCCCACCGTATGACCGATCAAAGCCCAGCACACCGCCACAGAGAACGAGAATAACTTCATGCTAGGCAGCTGGGGTAGGAAGGGTGACGGAAGGCATGATAGTGCACGGAAACAGACGCCCGAGTGAACGCAGGAAAGGCCCGCTTGGCAAGTTCTCTAGCGGGTAAATTTTCTGGGGTGCTATCCACCGTCTGCGGTTTATCGCTTTCCGTGAAACAAACCTTGTCCTGCGGCGGGGAAGTGGCTACATGCACCCCGTTCACCTACCTCATCTCTCCTATGCGTCTCCTTTCCTCCATTCTTTGCATCACGGCCCTAACGGGGGCTTCCACGTTCGCGTTGGTCATCTCTGGCCCGAATGGGACCGGGGCGGGCAACACCACCCAGGGCCCGTTGATTACCTACCTGGCGGGCGCGGGCACCCCGGTCTTTCCTTACTATAATAATGTGATCCAGGTCAGTGATGCCTCCGGGACATACTTGGGAGCGAATGGGGATTTTGGTTGGGTGATGACGGCTGGGCATGTGTCCCCGTTGGGCGTGGGGTCATCGACGATCACGGTGGGGAGCACGACTTACACGGTGCGGGACAGCGTGTTAATCGGCACGTCGGATCTGCGGCTCTACCGGATCGGTGGGGAAACGGGAGATCCGGCTCTGCCCCTTTTACCGAACGTGCTGCTGTCCACCACCAGCCCAGGCGCGGGCACGGGGTTGCTAGACTTTGGACGCGGCATCCGCGTGGAAGGCACGGCTAACAGTGCTACGAATAGCGACATCGCCCAGGCTCCGGGCACGAATAATAGCTATTATGAATGGGGCAGCGCGTCCGCCATGCGCTGGGGGACGAACTCCACAGTGCTGCTCCCACCGTGGTTAGGGCCGCCCGTGCCCAACGCCACGGTCAACGCGGGGGGCTTTACTACCAACGTCATTTACTCCGTCTTCGATGACGTAGGCTCCGGGAATTATCTGAATGCCACTGAGGCGCATTTTGCAGTGGGGGATTCTGGAGGTCCGGCGTTTGGTTTGGATGGGAGTAACTGGGTGCTCACGGGCTGGAATCTCTATACCATCGTGGATCCGCCGAACAATGCGACCCAGCCCGGAGCCACCTCTGGCTTTGGAAATATGGCGTTCTACGGTAATGTCCAAGACGTGCAGTCTGCCATGGTGGCCGCCATGGTGCCGGAGCCTAACGTGGCGGTGCTTAGTTTGCTGTGCCTGCTAGGGTTGGGGCGGCGGCGGTAGCTTCTGGAGCGGCACTGATCGCGGCGCCTTTTCAAGGCGCGCACCATTGCAATCGCGGATGGGCTTTCTGGTTTACTCTGCGGAGAAGTCAGTTATCTCTGCGCTCAATCATTTCCCCCCTACCTCACTCCCCCATGGATACTCTCTTTGAATTCTTGAAAACTCCCTTCGCTTGGGGCCTCGCGCTTGGCCTGCTGTTCTTCTTTCTCAGCGCCTTTGGGCATTTTAAAACCAAGCGCGAACTGCGGCGGTATAAAAAACTGCTGAGTGATAAACTGGAGTTAGAGGCCCGGCAGTATGAGGTGATCCGTAAGGAAAAGGAGTCTGTGACCAAGGAAAATGAACACCTGCGCGTGCGGGTGCAGCAACTGCTAGAGAAACCGGATGCCAAGATCACGCGGGATCTGGAAACGCTGACGCGCGCAGAGAAACGCATGGTGCTGCAAGCTCCGGGTTTTGCCGCTGCGTGGGAAACCGCCAAGGCCCAAGCGTCCGAGGAGCTGGCCTCTGAGGACGCTGGCCGCAGTCTGCCCAAGCGTTTGTTTAATCGCCTCTTTGGCAACTCGGCTCCGCGTGAGCTAGAGGTGGCGGCAGCCCACCCGGAGGCTGATCCGGTGGTCCCCGAGGCGACGAAATCTTCCGCTACCTAAAGCGCCCATGAGCTTCCCTGACATCCTCCACATGGTGCTGAGTCTCGTGCTGGAGGGGGCTCCGTATATTTTGTTAGGTGCGGTCATCTCCGGCCTCATCGACTCATTCCTACCCTCCAAGGCCATGGATCGTTTTCTGCCGCGGAATCCGTATGCGGCGGTGCTTGTGGCGGGATTGATGGGGGCCATTTTCCCCGTGTGTGAATGCGCCATCGTGCCAGTGATTCGGCGGCTGGTCGCCAAGGGGCTGCCCATTTCCTGCGCCATGACGTATATGCTCTCCGCGCCGATCATTAATCCCATCGTGGCGCTCAGCACATGGTCCGCATTTCAAGTCCCAGCGGGCAGTGCGGACCCAAATCAGCCGTGGATCATGATGGGGAGTCGGCTGATCATGGGCTACATCATTGCCGTGATTCTGGGCCTGGTGATGACGCGCTTTACCGCCAAACAAATCCTCCGCCCCAACATCCTGGCGCAGATCCAGACGGGGCCAGATCCCGCAGCGGACCAGCCGAAGACGGTGGCCAACGATGGCCGGAAGCTGGTGCAAGCGATGCGCACCGCTCAGAAGGACTTCATCGATGTGGGGATGTATTTCATCATCGGGGTGTTGATCGCCTCCATTTTCAAGACCCAGGTGGTCTTCCGTCCGGGGATCCAGGAAAGTTTAAATAGCATCGGCACGAGCCGCTATCTGGCCCCGTTGATCCTCATGGCCCTGGCCTTCGTGCTCAGCCTGTGCAGCACCACGGACGCCTTCGTGATCGCTGCGGATTCGCTCTTTTCGAAGAGCGCTAAGCTGGCCTTCCTAGTCTTCGGTCCCATGATGGACATGAAGCTGATCTTCCTCTACTCTACGATTCTCCAACGTCGCGCGGTGCTCATTTTAGTGTTCGCCCTGGCGTTGCTCACCTGGGTGCTCACGCTGGCGTGGGAACCCGTGCTCACCCCCCCGCTGCCTAGCTTCCGCCCATGAACTCTCCCGAATCCACTCCTCACGTCCACGGTCCGGACTGCCAACATGACCATGCCCCTGACGCCAGCACGAAAGAACAGCGGTTCTTCTTCAGCCTGGAAACGCTGGCCCTTGCCGTGTGGGGCGGGGTGTTAGTCTGGTATGTGGCCAGCGGGCGGGTGGCTCCATTTCTGTCCACCACGGGCATCTTCCGGGAGCAAGCGCTGGTGGGCGGTTGCGCCTTGGTGGTGCTCGCGGTCTTTAATTTCCTGCTGCGGAATCGTTTCCCTGGCTGTGGCCATGATCACGGGGCGGGGGAGGAGCATCATCACGAGGAAAGCACGGGGGGGAGTCGGCTCATTGCGCTATTCATCCTCATCGCGCCTGTGGCCATCGCAGCGGTGTATGCGCCTGCGGATTGGACGGATGCTTACAAGGCTACGCAGGCCAATAGCCTAGTGGCCTCCAACGCGCCCGCAGTGGGTAATGCCGCCTCTGCCCAGATGCGAGGCAGCCAGCCTACGAGCACCGCTGTGGCGGCAAAATTTAGCCTGGAAGATTTCAAGAAATATTGCCCACCCACGCCCGATGGCCATTTCCCGCTCTCCGTGAGTAACCTCTGGAGCGCAGCGGGAGACCCCGACCTGCGACGCGTCCTCACAGGCCAGACGGCGGACGTGACGGCTCAGGTGGTGAAAGATTCGTTCAGTGCGGATGGCAAGCGCCTGCGGGTCTTCGAGCTACAAATGACCTGCTGCGCAGCGGATGCGCGGCCCGTGAGTTTCCCCATCGAATTCACCGATGCGAAGCCGGACTACCGCGAGTCTGGCTGGTATCAAG
>JAYVOP010000220.1:0-5279 GCA_043757865.1 Verrucomicrobiales bacterium
CGGTAAATTGTTTTGACAAGGCATCAATCCTCTCTCACCTACAGCCCCGACAAATTTTCCCCCTGAACTACTGACAAATCGCCTATTACACATGGACCACGTTTCTGCTACTCTCTCTGGACTTTCCCCTTCGATCACTCTGGCTGTGACTAGCCAAGCCGCTAAAATGAAACAGGAAGGCATCGACGTATGCAGCTTCGGAGCAGGCGAGCCAGACTACGATACCCCCCAGTTTATCAAAGCCGCCGCCGTGCAAGCCCTAGCCGAAGGCAAAACGAAATATACCGCCAGCGCAGGCTTACTAGAACTGCGTGAAGCCCTTTGTGAAAAGCTGCAAAACGACAACGGCATCGGATATACTCCAGACCTCCTCAGCATCAACTGTGGGGCTAAACATTCCTGCTACAACGCCATTTTAGCCACCTGTGGGCCGGGGGATGAAGTCATCATTCCTGCGCCTTACTGGACCAGCTATCCTGACATGGTGCGGCTGGCCGGAGCCACTCCGGTGATCGTAGAAACCAAGATGGAGAACGGCTGGAAGCTGACCCCCGCTGAGTTCGAGGAAGCCATGAGCCCCTCGACCAAGATGATCATCATCAACTCCCCCGGGAATCCCACGGGCGTCATTTACAATGCCGAAGAACTGGCCGCGTTAGGCGAGGTGGCCGCCAGTGAGGACATCCTCATCCTCTCTGATGAGATCTATGAAAAGCTAATCTACGATGGCCATAAACACGTTAGCATCGCTAGCCTCAGTGATGAATTGAAGAACCTCACCATCGTGGTCAATGGCTTCTCTAAAGCGTATGCCATGACCGGCTGGCGCGTCGGCTACACGGCCACGGCTAACAAGAAAATCGCCACCGCTATCGACACCATTCAAAGCCACACCACTTCTGCTCCCGCCACCTTTGCCCAATACGGGGCGCTGGCAGCACTGAAAGGTGATCAACAAGTGATCGAGGACATGCGGGAGGATTTCAACATCCGCCGCCAATACATGCTCAAGCGTCTGAATGAGATCCCGAACATCTCTACCGTGGAGCCCATGGGCGCGTTCTATTTCTTGGCGAACATTGGCAAGACGCACCTCAAATCCATGAACTTCTCTGAAAAGTTGCTGAGCCGCCACCACGTGGCGGTGGTCCCTGGGAAAGCCTTCGGGGCAGATGACACTGTGCGCTTCAGCTACGCCTGTGGCTTGGATGTCATCAAAAAGGGCTTGGATCGGTTTGCAGAGTTCTGCCAGAGCTACTAACACGGTGCGCGGATTTTAAATAAACCCGCCGCAATGTGTTGATTGGGATTTTGACTGAGCGATTTGCTCCGTGCGTGATGCGGCGGAGTGCCACTCCGCGCTCCCTTTTTAGATCTCAAAGGAGATGTCCACTGACTTGGTTTCCTGGGCGATCACGTCGGCTATGCTTGTGTGAGTGAGGAATTGGGAGACTTGCTTTTGCAGCTCGCAGAAAATTTTGCCCAGGCCGCAGCCGCCACTGACGCCACACTCACAAGGCTGGCGGCCAAAGCGCTCGGGGTCTCCGGGAGTGCAGGCCAGGGGGGTAAATGGGCCGTCGATGATGCGTAAAATTTCTCCGATGGGGATGTCCTGCGGGGCGTGCTGGAGTTGATAGCCGCCGCCGACGCCACGTCGGCTGCGTAACCAGCCCGCGCGACGGAGCGCGAGGAGGATTTGCTCTAAAAATTTCACGGGGATGCGCTCGGCAGCAGAGATGTCTTCGATGAGCCACGTGGTGCCGAGGGGTTTGCGCCCCAGGGCCACCATGGCGCGGAGGGCGTATTCTGCTTTCTTAGAGATGCGCATGGGCGGGCCATAAACCAGCCTGGATAAATAAGCCAGAGCGGATTCTTGCATCGAGTGAGGATGCGGGCAGGATCAGCGCGATGACGATCCCGCTAACCTTCCGTGCGCACGCTCGTGGCTCGGCTGTAGCCACGGGCTGGGCTGTGCTCGTGGGCGGGCTAAGCGGAACGGCTAGTGCGCTGTTTCTCTGGTTGCTGGATGCGGCCACGGCTGCGCACTGGGCGGCTCCGTGGCTGCTGTGGACGCTGCCCGTGGTTGGCTGGCTGGTAAGTTTTAGCTATGCTCAATGGGGTGCGGGAACGGAACGGGGGACGGATTGGCTGTTAGGAGAAATCGTAGAGGCGCGGGAGCCAGTGCCCATACGGATGGCTCCGTTGGTGCTGTTAGGGACGCTGCTGACGCATCTGGCAGGCGGCTCGGCGGGGCGGGAGGGCACGGCGGTGCAGATGGGTGGTAGCCTCGCAGAGGCGTGCAGTCGGTGGCTGGGGGTCGCGCCTGCGGTGCGGCGGTGGCTCTTGCGCGCGGGGCTGGCGGGGGGCTTTGGCGCGGTGTTCGGCACGCCTTGGGCGGGGGCGGTCTTTGCGTTAGAAGTGGTGGCCGGGCATGGCGGATGGCAGGCGATGGGGCCAGTGCTAGCGGCTAGCTTCGTTGGCCATGAGACGTGTCTGGCGTGGGGCACGGTGCATACGGACTACGCGGGACTGGCGGGTGAGTTAGGGGAATTTTCTGGAGGCTGGTGGCTGCGGTTAGTGATTGCGGGCGTGGTCTTCGGTGGCGTGGCGCAGGGGTATGTGCGGCTCACCCAATGGATCAAGACCACCGCCACGCGCCTCTGCCCCGCGCCTACATGGCGGGCGGCGGCAGGCGGGGCGCTCATCATCGGCTTAGTTTACCTGTGCGGCACGCGGGAGTTCCTGGGCCTGGGCGTGCGGAGCGGGCCTGCGGGCGGAGCCTCCATCCTGGCGTGCTTCGCGCCTGCGGGTGTGGGCGCGTGGGCTTGGGCGGGGAAATTACTCTTTACTGCCATCACGTTAGGCACGGGGTTTAAAGGTGGGGAGGTCACGCCCCTGTTCTTCGTGGGTGCGGCCCTGGGTCAGGCTTTAGGAGTGTGGTTAGGGATCGCGCCACCGCTGCTGGCCGCGCTGGGCATGGTGGCCGTTTTTGGGGCTGCCGCCAAGACGCCGTGGGCCTGCACGGTTATGGCCGGGGAGCTATTTGGATGGGCGTTAGTGGGGCCTGCGGTGGTGGCCTGTCACCTCGCACGTTGGGCTAGTGGGGCGCGGGGCATTTACTCCACGGCACCTCATGGAAACTGATTGCGCCAGGATCTGATCTCGTTACCATGCGCCTCCGCGCCCCTCCTTACTCCCCCCTTTCCTCACATGACTTCATTCGGTTTCTTTCTCCATCGACTCGCCTGGCAATTCGGTCTCCGAGGCGAGCGCGCCCGTTGGTCGGCGGTGACTCGGGAGACGCAATTTCTCAGTGAAGCCCAGGACTTGCTAGGCCGCTTGGCCTGGAAGCAGACCGCAGAGTTAGAAGACCTGACGGGAGAATATTGGCAACTCAAGGACCTGGACTCCCAACAGGAAAAGCTCCGCGTCACCAGCGAGCAAATGCTGGAGCGGATCGATGATCTCAAGGAGCGGCTCAACGGCATTGAAGACAAATACGAGGAGCAGATCGATGAACTGCGGGAGCATAAAAGTGTGGTCATGGAAACGGCGGCGGCCATCTCCTCGGAGATGGATGAAATCCGAGAAGATGATAGTGAAACGCGCGAAAAGTATGGCAGCCTAAAGCTCAAAATGGAAGTGCTGCGTCGCCAAATGGGTCAAGATCTGAGCCAGGAAATGGAGAAAACCCAGAAGGCGATGGACGCGCTAAAGGTCATCTACGAAGCCAATAAAGTGCTCATCGAAGCCAAGGAAGCGGAGGTCCACAAAGTGGAAACGTCCGTGCAAGGAGTGGATGGAGCCATCGCCAAAAAGCGTGAGGAAATGAAAGCGGAGTCCAGCGATTTGGTCACCGAAATCAGCCAACTCTCTAAGCGTGTGGCGGAAACGTCCGCCCGCATCGGCACCTTTGAAACGGCCAAATCCGAACTCTCGTTTAAAATTGGCGTCTATCTTAGCGATCATGCGGATAGCCGGGAACCAGCCATCCGCGCGGCTCTCAACGATTTCCGACCGCTGATTAGCAAGATCCTGGACCTGCGGAAGTCCATTTCTTATAACCAACGGCTGGCAAGGCGCACCCGAGCGTAACGGCTCATGCAACGCGCCCCGCTAGCAGAGTTATTTCCGCAGGAGGAATTCTTTAGAGTTCAGTAACGCCCAGGCCAGATCCTCGGCGGCTTGGCGACGATCCGCCGTTTGTTCTAGCGCAGTGCTGAGCGGGCCGCGTTCTGCGGCGGTGGCTGGGCGGCTGAGGAGTTGCCAACACAGCGCATCCACTAGCGCGCTCGTTTCCGTGCCCGCTTGGAGGACCAGATCATTGAGCACATTGTGTGAGGAGGTGAGTAATTCCTGGAGTCCAGGGCCACTGGTAAGGGTAAAGACTTGCGCTAGGGAGGTGCTATTGCTGCGCTCTAGTTCACTGCTGATAAGCCGCTGTGGCTTGCCGAAACAGACGAGAAATTGATCGTCCGGCGTGAGGTCCGTGCGGTCCCCTTTCACCTTGCGCTTCACGCCCGCTAACTGCCCCGCGCGTCGCCCCTCGTCTGAGTTGCGGAATTTTTCTGGCATCGCCAAGCCCAGATGCACCGCATCCAGGAGTTGCTCTGCGGTGTGGCGTCGCACCGTGGCGTGGGAGAAGTTAGTAACATCGGTGGCGTTCGTGGCATCCGGCACGCTACTAGCCTGATAGGTGCGACTAAGGAGGATGCTGCGGACCAGTGATTTTACATGCATACCGCCCTGGGTGAAGGCTACGGCTAGGGCCTCCAGCAGAGCGGGATTGCTGGGCGGATTGGTGGCGCGGAAATCATCCACCGGATCGACCACGCCAGTGCCTAGCAAGTGATACCAAATGCGGTTCGCCTGCACCTTAGCAAAGAGCGGCTGCGTAGGGGCGGTGAGCCAATTTGCTAGCTCCTGCAAGCGTTCCGGCCCTTCTGGATGGGGCATCGCAGGCGCAGCGGGGTCCAGCAAGCCGGGCGCGGGCGCAGCCTTAGTGCGGGGGTCTTTGAACTCCCGTTTCCCCTCCAGATGCACCACCTGCTCACCGATGAAGGCGTGCTTATCAAACTTATCCGGCGGCTCATTGGAGAGGATCTTATAGTCGATGCCATCGAACAACGCAGAGAAGCGGTAGTAATCATTCTGCGTCCACTTTTCAAAAGGATGGTTATGGCATTTGGCGCATTGCAGCCGCGTGCCTAGGAAGACTTGCGCAGTGGCTTCGGCACGCGTGGCGGGATCCCGCAGCGCGCGGTAGTAGTTAGCCGCCG
>JAYVOP010000221.1:0-5238 GCA_043757865.1 Verrucomicrobiales bacterium
CTCCCGGCCCGTAGCCTCCTCCGTGCCCACTAACCGGAAGCGCACAAAGGCATGCATCTTATGGATGTCCCTCCCGATGGCCTTGCACCACTGCTGCACGGTGCGCACATCCCGGTCCGTGGGGATAGAAAGCAGATGCCGCTCGCCCCCGCGCGTCAGCCGCCACAGCAGCCTATACAGCGCAGCCCAGCGCTGTGGATCGGTGTGCGCGGCAGCATTGCGGGCCATGTCCATAAAGGCTGCGGAGACCACGGGCGCAGGGCCGCAGACCGCAGCCACAGCATCATTTACCGTAAATAATTCCGCCTCGGCACCCTGCTCTGCCCACAGCACCTCATCGGGATGTGTGCCTGCGGCTAACAAGGCGCGCGCGGCCTGGCGCCAGGCTTCAAAGGTGGGTGCTATGGTGACGGTGTGCATGGCTAGAGTTCCCCGCTGCGCACGGAAATAAGATCAGCCGCAGTGGATAGGGGAGCGCTGAAATCCAACTCCAACTGCTGCGGCGGCGGTAAAAAACGCGCCCGCAAATCATCGCCATCCAGCCCGAACCGTGTGGGGGTATGATCGGCAGTGATGATGAAGGGCAACACTTTTTTCATGGGCATCCGCAGCCTCAGCAGATCTGCTAGGCGCAGCCGCGTGTAGCGCCTAGCCGCTAGGATGCGCTCCACATTTCGCACGCCCAATCCCGGCACGCGCAGCAAAATTTCCCGTGGCGCAGAGTTTACATCAGCCGGGAAACTAGCCCGATTCCGCAATGCCCATGCCAACTTCGGATCCAGCGCTAAGTCCAGATTCGGTGCCTCTACCGTGGTTAGCTCGTCCACTTTAAAATCATAAAACCGCAGCAGCCAATCGGCCTGATACAGCCGATGCTCGCGCACTAACGGCGGGGCTTTGAGGGGCAGCAGCTTGGAGGGCTCGGGGATGGGGCTGAAGGCCGAATAATAGACCCGCCGCAGCCGATAGGTGCCGTAGAGCACATCCGCACGATGGAGAATGGTGGCATCGTCCGACGCATCCGCCCCCACCAACATTTGCGTGCTCTGCCCCGTGGCAAACGGCGGTGGCTTGGGTGCATCCGGCTGGCGCTTTTCCCCAAAACGCTCGTCGATCTTCCCACGGATGTGCCCCATGGCCGCCTGCGTGCGCGCCAGATTCTTTTCTGGTGCCAGCGTATCCAACCCCGACTGCGTGGGTAGCTCGATATTGATGCTGATGCGGTCCGCATAGCGTCCGGCCATTTCAATGAGCGTGGGCGATGCCTCTGGAATGGTCTTTAAATGGATGTAGCCGCGGAAGTGATGCTCCTCCCGCAGCTTCCGCGCCACAGCTATCACAAGCTCCATCGTGTGGTCCGCGCTTTGGATGATGCCACTGCTGAGAAACAGCCCTTCGATGTAATTTCGTTTATAAAAATCCAACGTTAGCTGCACCACCTCATCCGGCGTGAAGCGAGCCCGTTGCACATTGCTAGAGCGGCGGTTGATACAGTAATGGCAATCGTAGAGACACGCATTGGTCAGCAGCACCTTCAGCAAAGAAATGCACCGCCCATCTGGCGCATACGAATGGCAAATCCCCGCCCCACCCGTGGATCCCACACCCATGCTCCCACGGGAATCCTTGCGCGCAGCCCCACTGCTGGCGCAGGAGGCATCATACTTCGCAGCATCAGCGAGGATTTCTAGTTTACGTTGGACGTCCATGATCGTGGATGGGGCGGCGGGTTCATTGCTCGCGCTGCGGCACTTGCTTCAGCAGACTGGCATCGTAGCCCTGCGCGGCTAGGCGCTGCAAGATTCCGTGATACGTTGCAGCATCCAGCGTAGTTTTGCGGGTCAGCACCCAGGCGAGTTTCCTCGAAGGATAACCGATCACGGCCCATTGGTAGTGCGGATCGAGATCAATCACCAAGTAAGGCATACGGAAGGGCCAGATGAACTGCACCCGCCACTCGGCATTGCTCGTTTTGTCATGCACCCAGGCCACGCCTTTCCATTCTTCCAGCGGGGCCTCCAGTGAGCCGCGACGGAAGAGGAAGGAGTTCTGCATCCGCCCGTCTGGCCTCATGGCATAGCGGTCGAGGGTGCCCACTTTTCCGTTCTCTAGCACATAGGGAATGTTGGCGAAGACATACCAGTCACCCATGAAGCGCGCCAGATCGACATAGGACACCGTCTTCAGCGGTGGCTTCGATGGCACGGTGGAGCAAGACGATAGCAGCATGGCGAAGGCTGTGGTTAGGAGCGTAGGGATTAAGGAGCGTTTCATAGGGTTGGGCTGGATTTAGTGGGTTGGCCAAGGGATTACCCAGCGGCACGTGGTGTTTCCGCGTCGGTGAATTGCTGGCCCGCCTTTTTGTTCGTTTGCTGGTGGCACGCTGTAGTTTATTTCATGCATGAAACTAGCAATCGGACACTGCAACGAACGCTTCCGGGGGGCTTTAGGATGCGTGATTCCACCGGGCCCTACGCAAATAGCCCGAGCTTTCCCCCCTCGCACAGGCACAATGATGCTATCGTGGTGCTTGCACGCCGTTCTGATCCTTTTTTCATCTCTCTCCTTTCTCGCCTACGGGATTGGCTGCTTTATGTCCACTTACATAAGGTGTGAGTTTGAACGCTACCACCTTGGTTCGCAACGCCCGCTCGTGGGTGCGCTCCAGTTGGCGGCCGCCATCGGCCTATTGGCTGGCCTCAGCCAGCCGTGGTTAGGGCGCGCAGCAGCTGCGGGGTTAGCGCTGATGATGCTCGTGGCAGTGGGCACTCGGATTAAAATCAAAGACCCTCTGCTGCGGATCATCCCCGCGCTCTTCTATCTGGCGCTCAATGCCTACTTGTGGGTGGCGGCATTTTGACCAGCCGATTTCTAGCCTAGCGCAATCGCGGCACACATCGCTAGCACGGCTAGAGATGGCAGTGCTTTCGTAATCCGGTCCCTCACTTTGAGGTGCATGAAAAACGCGCCCAGCATGAGCAAGCCGAGTCCCAACGCCGCCGGCTGCGCGAGGGTGGGATTCCAAATGGACGCCAGGAGCGTGAGCGCCAGTCCCACCTTAAATGCACCGATCAAGCACATGGACCAAAATGGCAGCCCATAGGCGGCAAATTCCTCGCGCAGGCTCTTCGCCTCCCCGCCGCGATAAGCCGTCGCCCTGCCCGAGCGGAGCAACCAGACATTGAGAATTCCGAGCGCCACGATAAGCTTCAAAGCAATGAAAATGTTTTCCATAAGGTGTGATCTGGTGGCACAAATCACTTCGTCTGTGCCGCCGAGAGCATTTGCCGCCGCCCTAGGATTGGCAAGGCCAATTCTTGCTCCGTGGTCATCACCTCGCCTAGCGCAGATTAACCTCCAGCAGCTTCCAGTGATGTGCAGGCAGGTCAAAGGGCACCCGGATGCGTTCATCAAAATCTGTCGGCCAGAGCACACCCTCTTTTTGCAGGAACTCGCGGAAGGTGACCTCCACCTCCGCTCCGACGGTGCTCGCGAGCCCATTTAGAGTCAGACGGACGCGGCGTAAATAGTGGTTTTGACGGTCCACGCTCAACTGTACCCGATCTTCCTCCGCCATCCCAAACCCCGGCTGCAGCAGCACTAGCAGATCGTCACACGGGAATCCATCTACCAGCGAGGTGCCGCGTTGCATGATGCGTAGATTCGGTTGGGTAAAATAGTTGGGGCCGAGCAAGAATAGTTGATAGGCATCGGCCACCAAGGCTGCCGTTTGCAGTTGCTCAGGGTCCGTAGCCGGCACGCCATTGTAGCGCACGGCAACCGTGGTGGGCGTGCGCTCCACCTGCTTTTGCCCGCTGGGTCCGCGGTGAGTTTGTGCCATCTGCCGGGGGCGCAGCGTCAGCGTTTCCACCGAGCCCCCACGGTATTGCTGGTCCACGAGCACGGGTTGGAATTTCGGTCCTAGCCAAGCCCACTTGCCGTCATATTGCACACGGATGGATTGATGTTTTGCTAATGCGGCTGCGCCATGGGCCTGCTGGGAAGCCCGTAAGATGGCCGCCGCCGCCGGGCTGGTGCCGACTACGGAGTGGTTCAGTTGGCTACGGCTAGCACAAGCCGTAAGGCTGCACAGTAGCACCGCAGCGGAGCAAAGGAGAGGGCGTGAGGTCATTAGGATTTAGGTAGAAAAGTCTGTCGGCAGGGCCACGGGTTCCCAGGTGGCTAGCTCTGCATTGGCGCTGGCCCACTGGCGGCGTTGCTTATCATGGGCATATTTTCCTAACGTCAGTCTGATCGGCGGCTTTTCGCTCGTGGCGGCGGAGTAAATGGCGGCGGCGGCCTTGGCCGGATCCCCCGATTGCCGTCCATCCATGGTCGCTAGCATTTTTCCAAAGCGACCGCGTGTGGCGTCATACTCCGGCATGGGGGCAGTGGCGTGCGCCAAGGAACGCCCAATGAATGCGGTGCGGAACGGACCTGGCTGCACGATCATCACGCGCACGCCGAAGGGTGCCAGCTCTGCCACTAGCGCTTCCGAGGCGCATTCCAGCGCGCTCTTAGCCGCACCATAAAATGCAAATCCCGGGTAGTTCGCGATGGCCGCCGCTGCCGAAATATTGATGATGAGCCCGCTGCGTTGCGGACGCATGGCTGGCAGCACCCGCTGGATCAAGCGTATGGGTCCGGTAAAATTTACCGCCAGCATAGCGGCTAGCTCGTCAGCGGTCGCCTCTTCCAAGGCGGCCAGCAGGCCACTCCCAGCATTGTTGACCAGAACGTCGATGCGCCCAAAGCGTTGCCGGGCCTGCTCCACCGCGACCTCAATTTGCTCTGGCACCGTGATGTCCAACTCTAAGGCCAGCGTGCTCTCTGGGGGTTCCGTGCATAGGTCCGCCAGAGAGCTTACATCCCGAGCCGTCGCCACCACGCGATCCCCTTGGCGCAGCGCGTGGTGAGCCAACGCCTGCCCCAAGCCGCTGGAGCAACCGGTGATCAACCAAACCCGTGACGAGGACTCATTCATTATGTAAGCGTGCAATCATACCATTCGTTTTCCTAAAAAAACGCCTCGCGTGCTCCAGCGGATGCAGGAATTTCAGTTGTGCTAAAGTTACCAGAATCCGCTAAGCTTCGGGGCACGTAACACCTTTACTGTCCATCCACTCGCTTACTTTCCATCCAACGGTGTTGCACTTTCGACTAAAATTGATTCTCTAGCCGCACTGTGGCGGGGGCACGCTTGATCCTCTAGAGGTTGGTTTTGCCGCCACGCACGGG
>JAYVOP010000222.1:0-19930 GCA_043757865.1 Verrucomicrobiales bacterium
CGATGCGGTAAACGATGCGCTGCAATCCATCCGCCTCGTCCGCTCCCACGCGGCGGAATGGAAACTGGATCCGCTGAAAATCGGCATCATCGGCTTCTCCGCCGGTGCTGAACTCTCCGCGCCCGCCGCGCTTTTCTTTGATGAGTTTGAAAAGAAAAATAGCGACCCCGCCGACCCGCTTGGGAAGGTCTCCGCACGCCCGGATTTCGTTGGCGTCATCTACCCCGGCCCAACGCCCTTTTCCAAAGCGCCAGAGACGCCCATCCCCGCCAACGTGCCCCCCAGCTTCATCGCCTGCGCGGGTTCTGGTGACCGCGTCCACGCGCTCTGGGCCACGGATTATTTCACCCCCATGCTCAAGGCCAGCGTGCCGAATCTGGAAATGCACATCTACGGCCACGGTGGCCACGCGGTGAGCCTCAAGGAACACACCATCCCCTACGGCACCTGGAGCGAGCGCTACCTGGAATGGTTCCGTGATCTCGGCTTCCTGGGTGAATCTGGCGTGGAAACCAAAGCCGCCACGGATGTGGCGGCCTACGCCCAAAAGAAAGGCGGAGCGAAACCGTGAACCGCCGCCAATTCCTCCACACCACCCTCGCTACGAGCCTTGCTCCGGCTGGCGCTTTGGCCCAATCCGCGCGCCCGCAAAAAATCCTGCTCCGCTCGTCGTGGCAGACCGTGAATATCGGTGACATCGCGCACACGCCGGGGATGTTGGCCCTGCTGGAAAAGCACCGGCCCACGGCGGAAGTCACGCTGTGGCCCAGCAGCGTGGATCGTGGGGTGGAGGAAATTTTGCGGGCGCGTTTTCCGAAGTTGAAGATTGCGAAGACAACTGCGGAGCAAGCGGCCGCGCTGGCAGCGTGCGATTTCTTTTTGCACGGCTCCGGGCCGGGGCTGGTGGGGCGGAATGAGGCCGTGCGGGCGCAGCAGGCCGGGAAGCCGTATGGCTTTGGCGGCATCACGCTCAACGACCAGGAACTTACGGATGCACGCAGTTTACTGGCGGGGGCGCAGTTTGTTTTTTGCCGTGACACGGATTCGCTCGTGGCGCTGAAAAAAAGCGGCCTCAGCGGCCCGCAGATGGAGTTCGGGCCGGACGCCACATTTGCCATCGACCTGCGGGATGACACCGCTGCGGCGGCATTGCTCAAGCAACAGGGCCTAGAGCCAGGGCAGTTCCTCTGCGCGGTGCCGAGGCTGCGCTGGACGCCATATTGGGAAATCCATCCCGAGAGCGTGAAGCCGAATGCCGAGCGCATTAAAGTGAACGCGGAGTTTGCGGAAAAGGATCACGCGAAGTTGCGCGAGGGCATCACGGCATGGGTGCGCGAGACGAAGCGGCGGGTGCTGCTGACGCCGGAGATGACTTATGCGGTGCCACTGCTGCGCCCGCTGCTTTTCGATAAACTCCCGGACGACGTGAAGCCGCACGTCGCAGTCATGGATCGCTACTGGATCACGGCGGAGGCGTGCAGCGTCTATGCGCAGGCGGCGGCCATCGTGAGCATGGAGCAGCATTCGCCAATCATGGGCATTGCCGCCGGAATCCCATCCGTGCTCGTCCGCCAACCCACGGACACGCGCAAAGGCCGCATGTGGTATGACCTGAAAATGGACGACTGGGTCTTTGAGGTGGACGCCACCACTGGCGCGCAAATCGCTCAGCGTCTCGTGCAAATCGGTCAGGATTTACCCGCCGCCCGCGTCCTCGCAGCGAGGGCCCGCGCTTTGGCGCAGGAGCGCATGGCGGCCATGATCGCGCTGATTCCATAACTTTTTCTAGGAACATTATCTGGCCCACAACCGCACCCAAAAACGCTGCGAGGCTGGCGGAACGAATCCCCCATGAAAACACCCCTTACCATCCCACTCTGCCTCATACTCGCCTGCTGCACTGCGGTGGCAGGCCCGCCTGCTGCCGCTTTCCACATCTCTTAGAAATTATCTAAACTGCGGTTTACACCGGAAAAGGCAGCAGGAGGTGGGGGGCGGAGAGACTCGGATTGCGGCTGGGAAAGTCTTCCCTGAGGCGGGGAAAGTCTTCACTGGGCCGTGAGCCGATGCTAAAGCATCACCTAACGGTGGGGACATGTTGCCGCGTGCCCTTGAAATAAGGCGTGGGCAGACGTTTAGACGTTCCGATGCGCGTTTGCCCGTGGCGCGCAATCCCGTCACGCGGAGCGATGGCGGTTCCTTCACGGTGCAGAAATCCACCGGGATTTATTGCGAAGTGATTGCATTTAGCTTTGCATAATGGATACACTGATGCAATTATATTGCATTAGTCTGACGCCCTATCCATTTAACCAACTCATCGCTATGTCCCATCATCCCAACTTTCCGCGCATCCTCATTTCCACTGTCCTCAGCACCGCGCATCTGCTGGCGGCGGAGCCTGTGGCCGTGGAGTTAGATCCCATCATCATCACGGGCAGTCCGCTGGGGGGCACGTTATTTGAGCAGGCGCAGCCAGTGAGTGTGTTGGAAGGGGACAAGCTGCTGCTAAGCCTAGAGCCCTCGTTAGGGGAAACATTGTCTAAGACCGCTGGCGTGCGTTCCACCTATTACGGACCCGCTGCGAGCAGGCCGGTGATCCGCGGGCTGGACGGAGATCGCATCCGGGTTTTGCAGAATGGATTGAATACCATTGATGCCTCCGCCACCAGCGTGGATCACGCCGTGAGCTTCGATCCGGTGAGTGTGCAGCGCATCGAGGTGGTACGTGGTCCGGCCACGTTGCTCTATGGAGCGAACGCCATTGGCGGGGTGGTCAATGTCATTGATGGACGCATTGCGGACCATCGGATTGATGAATCCGTGCGGGGTTCTCTCGGCAGTCAATATAGCTCCGTGAGCAGTGGCGTGAGCAAAAACGCCATGCTAGAAGGAGGCGTCGGCGGCTGGACGTGGCACCTGGAAGGCTACCAGCGGGAGGGAGCCGACCTGCGGATTCCGGGGGATGCACGGTCTGCTAGACTCCAGCACGCCAAGCCCCTAGCGGCTGGTGAAAAGGAGGAATCCGGGCATTTGGAAAATAGTTATTTAAACACCGAGGGCTTCTCGCTCGGGACTTCCTACATCTGGGATAGCGGCTACTTCGGTCTCGCCTATTCAGGGTTCGATGCCCAATATGGTTCGCCCGCTGAGAAGGCCGTTTCCATTGACCTGACGCAGCGTCGCTGGGATTTCCAAGGAGCCTTCAACGCGCCTATTTCCAAGGTGAAATCAATCAAATATCGTTTCGCCACCTCCGACTACGAGCACACCGAATTCGAGGGTGGGGAAGGCGGCACGCAGTTTAAGAATCGGGGCTTCGATGGCCGGATCGAGTTCGCGCATGAAAAGCTAGGTCCATTTGAAGGCGCGTTAGGATTCCAATTCGAGCGCAGTGACTTTTCCGCGTTAGGCGATGAGAAATTCCTCCCCCGCGTGCTCACCAACACACGCTCTGCCTTCCTCTTTGAAGAACTCACGGTCAATGATACGTGCAAGCTCCAAGGCGGGCTGCGTTACGATCACATCTCCGCCGATGCCGCCGAGGACAAAGATTTTGGGCCTGCGCGGAGCCGGACTTTTAACAATGTGAGCGGATCACTGGGCCTCGTGGTCACGCCCACGGATGACTATGCCGTGGCGCTCTCTGCGGCCTATTCCCGCCGTGCGGCCACCTACCAAGAACTCTACGCCTTCGGCCCCCACGTGGCCACGGGCACGTTTGAGATTGGAGATGCCAACCTGCCTGTAGAACAAGCGTTAGGGCTGGACCTTTCCCTGCGCAAACGCACTGGGTTAGTCACCGGTTCAGCGACGGTTTACTACAATCGTTTCCAAAATTTCATCGGTCAATTTACCAATGGAGAAACGCGCCCCTTTGGTGAAGGCGAGCTGCTGCCCGTCTATGCTTACCGGGCCACGGACGCAGAATTCTACGGCGGAGAATTGGAGGCTACGGTGCATTTACTAAAGCCTGTCACTGCGCCTGAGCCTGTCATCGCCAGTGGTAAAAATCCCGTGGCTCCGGTGGAAAATCCTTCGATGGCGAGTGCTAAATTAGATCTAGAACTGAAGGCGGACTATGTGCACGCCACGGACATCAGCTCCCACGCGCCGTTGCCGCGCATCTCCCCATTCCATGCTAGCGTGGCGCTGGACTATCATCACGGAGCGTATGGCGCTAGGCTAGAAGGCATCTGGGCCGCAGCGCAGAGCCGCGTGGCGCAGGATGAGCTGCCGACCGACCGTTATTTCCTCGTGAATGCCGCCCTAACTTACACCGTAACGAAAGGCCCGGTCACCATGGACATCTATTTAAAGGGTGTAAATCTGACGGATGAAGAAGCTCGGGAGCATACTTCCTTCCTCAAGGATGTCGCCCCGCTGGCTGGGCGGGGCGTGGTGGCGGGAGTGAAATTGACGTTCTAAAAAAGGCGTCTGAACAGTCCGCTCTCTGTGAGCGGCGTCACAAACCGACTTGCGGGAGGCACCGCCCAGCGGACTATGCTAACCACCTTCTAAAATATGCTAGAACTATTCCATAAAGGCGGCCCGATCATGTGGCCGCTGCTTGTTTGCTCCATCGTCACCCTCACGGTGGTGCTGGAGCGCATTTTCTTTCTCATGACCGAACGCACGCGGCGGAGTCCTGCGGACGTGGCGGAAGTGCTCAGCCAAGTGGAACGCGGGGCGCTAACCCCCGCCCAGCAAGCCGCAGAGCAATCTTCTGACCCAGTGGCCAAGGTGCTCGGATATGCTCTAGCCCACCGCGCTAGCGGATTATCCCAGGCCGTGATTCATGCGAGCGGGTCGGCGTTGGAGAAATACAATCGTGGACTCACGGTGCTGGATACCATCATCACGCTGGCTCCGTTGCTAGGATTACTCGGCACTGTGACCGGAATGATCCGCACGTTCGGGTTGCTTGGCGGAACGGAGTTGGATGCGCCCTCGGCGGTCACGGGTGGGATTGCCGAGGCGCTGCTAGCCACGGCGTTTGGCTTGGGGATTGCGATCACGGCTCTGATTCCGTTTAATTTCCTGAACGCACGGCTAGAGACCACGCGACGCGAAATGGAGTCCGCAGCGAATCAACTGGAACTCCATTTGCCATGACCATCCCTTCTCCACGCAGCCAGCGACGCGCGCGGATCGAGATCGTGCCGTTGATCGACATCATCTTTTTCCTCCTCGCCACGTTCGTCATGGTCAGCCTCAGCATGGTGAAACAACGCGGCATTGGCGTCACCCTCCCCACTGCCAGCACCAGCACTGCGCAGCAGATCCCAGACTTCAGCACCATCACCATTACCAAGGACGGCAGCATGCTCTTGGATAAAATTTTGGTCAGCGCCACCGAGCTTCCGCTCAAGCTGCAAGCGCTCAAGGAGTCCCACCCAGGGGATCCCATGGTCCTCATCAATGGCGATGAAACCGCCCAGTTAGGCCACGCCATCCGCGTGTTAGACGAATGCCGCCGCCAAGGCATCAGCAAGGTCACCTTCTCCACCCGCGCAGCCAACTAGCAGGCATGGTCACGCCCACGCGCATCGCTTTCCTGACCGCCGTGGCTCTCCACGTCACGCTGGCGTATGGAGTGAAAATGACTCCTCCCGCACCCCTTCCCAAGCCCACAGAAACCTACGTGGAAGTAACGCTCTACGATCCGCCCAGTGAGCCGCCCAGCAGCGAAGTCCCGCTAGAGCCGGAACCGCCAATAGAGCCGGAACCGATGCCGGAGGTGATGGCCGAGTCCGCCCCCGCTCCGCCTGAGGTCCAGCCGCCCCCGCCAGCCGCAATCGTCGAACCAGCGCCTCCCCCAAAAATGATTCCCCCACCGCCCAAGCCCGCCAACGCTCCTCCCAAGACGAAAGCCGCGCCTGCCGCGCCCACGGCAACTGCGCCCACGGGCAATAGCTATCAAGCCGTGAGCAGCCTTGCTTATTTGAACCGCCGCACGCCAGTCTATCCGCCGGAAGCACTGCGTCAGAAGCAAGCTGGCACCGTTACGCTGATGCTCTACGTCAACGAATTTGGCACCGTGGATAAAGTGGAAGTTTTATCGAGTTCCGGCATCGCAAGCCTTGATGAAGCCGCCTTAGCCGCCGCTAAGAAGTCCACCTTCCGTCCCGTCGTCGAGGGTGGCAAACCCATAAAATCCAAGGCCAAGCTGCCATTCAAATTTCAAGTGCGATGATCCCGCGCAGCGCCCGAATCCTGATGCGATCCTCGCGGACAGTGAAGAGCCGCTCACGGCATGCTCATGCCTAACGCTTGGACGAGGAAGGCATATTTGTCTGCGGTTTCGTCGATCTGCTTAGCAGTAGGCTTACCCGCGCCATGGCCCGCGCGCAGGTCCACGCGCAGGAGGATGGGCGCGGGGCCTCGTTGCTGGGATTGCAACGTGGCGGCGTATTTAAAACTGTGGGCGGGGAAAACGCGATCGTCGTGATCGCCTGTGAGGATCATCGTGGGCGGATAGGCCACGGGCCGCACGTTGTGGAGTGGGGAATATTTCCGCAGGTTCGCAAAGGCCTCCGCGTCGTCTGGGCTGCCGTATTCATCCTGCCACGCCCAGCCGATGGTGAACTTATGAAAGCGCAGCATGTCTTGCACGCCCACGGCCGGCAAGGCAGCTCCAAACAGCTCTGGGCGTTGATTCAAACAGGCTGCCACCAGGGTGCCGCCATTGCTGCCGCCGGAGATCGCGAGTCGTTTAGCGTTCGTATAGCCTTGGGCGATGAGCCATTCGCCAGCGGCTATGAAGTCATCAAAGACGTTCTGTTTCAGCAAGCGGCGGCCAGCATCGTGCCATGCTTGGCCATACTCGCCACCGCCCCGTAGATTCGGCTGGGCGAAGACGCCGCCCAGGTCCATCCAGGCAATGATGCTAGGCGCGAAGGCAGGCGTTAGGGAAATATCGAACCCGCCATAGCCCGTCAGCAGCACGGGCCGCTGGCCATCCTTGGCCAAGCCCTGCCGATGGCAGAGGAACATGGGGATCTGCGTGCCATCCTTGCTGGCATAGAATGCTTGGCTCGTCTCATAGTCCGCAGGGGTAAAGGCGACCTTGGTGGACTCCGTTAGGGTGCTGGTGCTGCTGGTGAGATCATAGCGGTAAATTTCTCCTGGGGTGGTGAAGCCCGTGACGATGTAAGAGGTCACGGTGTCCGTGGCATGGCCCGCGAAGCCATGCGCGCTGACCAGCCCAGGAAGCTGGATCTGGCGCTCTAGCTGGCCGGATTTATCATGCACGCTCACGGCATCGTGCGCATCCACGAGTCGGGTGGCGATAAATTTTCCACCCAGATAACTCACGCTGCTCAGCAGGGATTTGCCCTCGGCTAGGATCGTTTTCCACTCACTGGGAGCAGGCTTGGCCAGATCCAGGGCGATGAGGCGTTGGTTCGGGGCGTCCTTGGTGGTGGTGATATAGAAGGTGCTAGCATCATTGCCTTCGAATTGGTATTTGGCATCGAAGTCTTTGCGCAACTCCACCACCAGGGCCTCCGCTCCCGCACGCAGATCCTTGTAAAATAAGGCATTGTGGCCCGCAGCTCCGTTGGAAATGTGGATTACCAGATAGCGGGCATCCTCCGTCTCGCCCCCGCTGAGCATCCATTGCGGATGATCTGGCCGGGCGTAGAGCAGTGGGTCATCCGCCACGGGTTTGCCTAACGGGTGGAGGAAGAGCCGCTGATTTTCATTCTTCTGCTTGAGGTCTTGGCCAGCTGCGGGCGCTGCGTAGCGGCTGTAATAGAGCGCGTCCCCCGCCTGATTCCACCGGGGGTGGCTAAATTTAATCCACGTGAGGACATCTGGGAGATCTTTCCCCGTGGCCACTTCCCGGACCTTCCATTCCGTCCAGTCAGAGCCAGCTAGGGAGATGCCATAGACGAGCAGTGCGCCCTGGCGATTCACCTCCCAACCGGTGAGGGCGGCGGTGCCATCTTTGGTGAGGGTGTTGGGGTCTAGCAGGACTTCCGGGGCGGCCTCCGCAGACTTTTTCCAGAACAATACGGCCTGATTTTGCAAGCCCGTCTTCCGCGTGAAGAACACCCGCCCGGCTTCAATGACGGGCAGACCGAGCCGATCATAGTCCATCAATTTCGTGAGGCGTTGGGCGATGTCAGCGCGCTGCGGGAGCTTGGCTAGATAATCGTTCGTGAACTGCGCCTGCGCTTCCACCCAGGCCCGCGTAGGCGCGCTGTCGATGTCTTCTAACCCACGATACGGGTCGGCAATCTCCACGCCGTGCAGGGTTTCTTTGACTGCGGATGGGGGCGCGGGCGGGTAATGGTAAGGAGCATCGGCCATGAGCGATGGGACGATGAGCCAAGTAGCGAGAAGGTAGATTTTCACGAGCAGATGGATGCCGAGCGGGGGTAAAGTTGCAACTCGAAGGTGCGGGAAAGCTCAGCCATGGGGGGGAGGGGCCGGTCCCGCCCACATTCCAGATTGCACCCGCAGCGTTTCCAGCTTAGACCCGCACTCTGATTTTTTATGAAACGCATTCTCCTTACTACCACCTCCTATCAAGACACCCCTGGGGCCCACCACGCTACCTTGGAGGGCCAGGACTTTGAGATCGTCCGCGAGCGGGGGCCATTGCCAGAGGCGCGCATGTTGGAGCTAGCGGGGCAGTTCGATGGCTTCCTCTGTGGAGATGACGACATCACCCGGGCCGTGTTAGAAAAATGTCGCCCGCGCCTCCAAGTCATTTCCAAATACGGCATCGGGCTGGATAAAATTGACCTCGCGTCCTGTCAGGAACTCGGCATTCCGGTGCTCTTTACGCCGGGGGTAAATCACACGACCGTGGCCGAGCATACCTTCGCGCTCATGCTCGCGTTAGTGCGCAATCTCGTGGAAGAAGTGAACTACACCAAGGCGGGCCAATGGAAGCGCCTCACAGGCACTGAACTCTGGCGGAAAAAGATCGGCATCATTGGCCTCGGACGCATTGGCCAAGAGACCATCAAACGCTGCCATGGCTTCGACATGGAGATCCACGGCTATGGGAATTTCTGGCCGGATGCCTTTGCGGAGCAATACGGCCTCATCCGCCATGACAGTGTGGATTCGCTGGTGAGCAACGTGGCCATCGTCAGCCTGCACACCATGCTGCGGGACGACACTCGCTATCTTATCGATGCCCGCCGCCTCGCGCTGATGCAGCAGGGGACGTTGCTGATTAACTCCTCCCGTGGGGAACTCGTGGAGACCACGGCCTTGCTAGCTGCGCTAGATTCCGGCCACCTCGGCGGCTATGCGGCGGATGTGATGGAAGTGGAACCACCGCCCGCAGATCATCCACTGCTGCGCCATCCGCAGGCCATCATCACCCCACACATCGGCTCCCGCACCTTTGAAAGTGTGCCCCGCCAAGCCATGAAGGCCACGCTGAACCTCATTAACTTTTTCAAAGGCGAGGGCGAAATATTCTTCGCCACCCGCGATTGATCCATTGCTCAAAGTAGCTCCCGCTCCCTACTCTCCCGCTCTCTTATTACACTAACTCATTTATAAAATTATGTCCCAAATCATCCCTCTCATCAGCTCTGGCATTGCTGGCCCCATCGGCGTGCTGCACCTTCCCCGCCTCTGGCAAAAAAGTTCCCTAGAAGCCGCTGGCAAACTCCATGCAGACTACCCCGGCTGCGGCAAAGGCTATGACCAAATGGTGCTAGACGGCCTGGGCCTGGACCGGGAGGCGTTCCTGGCGTTCATCGCTACGAAGCCCACCTATCCGCAGACGGAAGCCTGGGTGCTAGCGCAAAAAGGCGGGGCGCTGGATGCCGCCGCCGTGGCTGCATTGAATGCCGCCATCATTGGTTACAACCACGCTGACGACACCCGCACTAGCATCCTAGCCGCCTCTGGCATAGCTGATGACGGCAAAATATTGGACGCCCTCAATCTCAATAACCTGGACGACTGGCAATCTTTCTACGCCCAAGAGTTAGCGTAATCTGACTCCCATGGTGCCTGCTATTCATGCCATCCGAGTGGGGACACTGCTGTCCCCACTCCTGGCAGCCGCCCTGCTCCTCACTGGCATTTCTTGCCAAAAGCGGGAGCCCCTGGTCAACATTGCCGCGCGCGAAAAGATCCTCATCAAAGGCAGCCCGTCGGAGCCTCGCAGCATGGATCTGCACCTGATCCAGACCACCAGCGAGCACGCCATCATGATGGCGCTCTTTGAAGGATTGGTAAATGAAGACCCTGCGGATGACGCCAAAACCCAACCCGGCGTGGCCGCCACTTGGGAATCCCTAGATGGCGGAGCGCGCTGGATCTTCCACCTGCGCCACGATGCCAAGTGGTCTGATGGCAAGCCACTGGTGGCTGAGGACTTTGTGAAATCGTATCGTCGAGAACTCTCGCCCACGTTTGGGGCGCTCTATGCGGACATGCTTTACAAGCTGAAAAATGCCGAAGCCTATCACACGGGAAAGATCACGGATTTCACCCAAGTGGGCGTGAAAGCGTTGGATGATTACACGTTAGAACTCACCTGCAACGGTCCCGTCCCCTATCTGCTAGCGGTGCTCACGCATTTCACGTGGTTTCCGGTGCCCACGCATGTGATTGAAAAATATGGCGACCTAGAGAGCCGCTTCAACCTCTGGACGCGGCCTGGGCACATGGTTGGCAATGGTTCCTTCCAACTCAAGGAATGGAAATTTAAAGACTACATTGAGGTGGAGCGGAATCCCCATTACTGGAATGCCGCCAAAGTGAAACTCAACGGCGTGCGCTTCATTGTGGTCACCGATTTGGCCACCGAAGAGCGCTTGTTTCGCAATGGGCGGCTCCATATCACAGAGACGCTAGAGTTGGATCGCATCGAATATTATCGCGAGCATTTCCCGGCTCTGTTAGAAAACGGGCCGTATCTGGGCGTCTTTTTCTATCGCATGAACGTCACCTCCCCCGCGCTCAAAGATGCCCGCGTGCGCTGGGCGCTGAACCTCGCACTGGATCGGGAAACGCTGGTGAATCAAACCCTGCACGGAGCCCACGCGCCCGCCTGGGGCCTCACGCCGCCGATGCAAGCCCCGTATCCATTGCCGCGTCCGCTGACCTACGATGTGGCCAAAGCCCAACAACTGCTAGCCGAAGCTGGCTACCCCAACGGCCAAGGCCTACCGCCCTTCAGCCTGCACGTGAACGATGTGGACGTGCGCACCCGCATCGCCCAGGTGATGCAGGACATGTGGAAGCGGAACCTGGGCCTCAACGTGGGCATCCGCGTGGAATCCACGAACGTCTTCTACGATACCCAGATGCACATGGACTACGATATTTCCAACGCCGGTTGGATCGCAGATTTCATTGAGCCGATCACGTTCCTGGACATGTGGACGACCGGGAATCAGAACAACAACACGGGCTGGGCCAACGCCGAGTTCGATCAACTGATCCGGGATTCCTACACCTCCACAGATCCCGTGGAGCGCGGCAAGATTTTGGAAAAAGCAGAGCTACTCTTTATGAAAGAACTGCCCATCATCCCCATCTATTGGTATAACAAGCCCCGCCTCGTGCACCCCGCCGTGCATGGCTGGAATCCCAAGCTGCTGGATAATCATCCCTGGCAAGACCTCGATATGGGGCCGGAAACTTTACCCATCATGGACTGATCCCAGCGTTATGTGGACCTACATTTTTAAACGCTTTTGGCAATCGCTTCTCGTCTTCTGGGCCGTGGTCTCTGCCGCTTTCTTTATGATGAAGGCCACACCTGGAGATCCCTTCACCTCGGAGAAGAAATCCTCCAAATTTGTGATCGAACAGAACATGAGAATCTACGGCCTCGACCAGCCGCTCAGCACGCAATACTTCCGTTACTGGAAGAACGCACTGCATGGTGAGCTGGGCTATTCCATGAAGTCCGAGGGCTGGTCCGTGCGGGAGATCATTGCCGTTTCTTTCCCCATTTCCTTAAAGTTAGGCCTGCTGGCGCTCACCATCGCGATCCTGCTCGGCATCCCAGCGGGAATCATTGGGGCGGTGCGACAGAATACGTGGCAGGACTATTTCCCCATGAGTCTCGCCATGCTCGGCATCTGTCTGCCTAGCTTTGTCATGGGGCCCATCTTGGCCCTGGTGTTTGGTTTGAAGCTCGGCTGGTTCAATGTGGCGGGCCTCTCGGAGTTGTCCGATTGGGTGCTGCCCGCGTCCACCATTGGGCTGTATTATGCTGCCTACTTCGCGCGCATCGCGCGGGCCGGAATGTTGGAAACGCTTTCGCAAGATTTCATCCGCACCGCCCAGGCCAAGGGGGTGCCGGGCTGGCGCATCGTGTTAGTTCACGCGTTGCGCGGCGGGCTCATGCCCGTGCTTTCGTTCTTGGGGCCAGCGCTCACAGGCATGTTAGTCGGCTCCATTGTGGTCGAGCGCGTTTTTAAGATTCCTGGCCTCGGGCAACATTTCACGGAGGCGGCTCTCAACTCGGATTTCTCCCTCGTGCTCGGCACGGCGGCCTTTTATTGCGCGCTGTTGGTCGTGGCTAACTTCTTTGTGGACATGGTCCAAGTGTGGCTCAACCCCCGACTCCGTTTTGCAGACGCATGAATGCAGCCTCTCAGAATCTTCAGCTCGAACGCGGCACGTCCTTGTGGACAGATGCGTGGCATCGCCTCCAACGGAATCGCCTAGCAGTGGTCTGCGGGATACTCTTCTTGCTGGTGGCAGTGCTCTGCGTGGCGGGTCCGTGGATCGTGCCGTATGGCGAGGCGGAAACGGATTTTGCACTGAAGGCCACTGCGCCTAGCTGGCAACATTGGTTCGGCACAGATCAACTCGGGCGGGATCTGCTGGCGCGGGTTTTGTATGGCGGGCGTATTTCCTTGGCCGTGGGCTTGGCGGCCACATTGGTGTCCGTGCTGATCGGCGTGACCTATGGAGCCACGGCGGGCTATCTGGGTGGGAAAGTGGACGATGCTCTAATGCGTTTGGTGGATGTGCTCTTCGGCATTCCGTTCATCATTTTTGTGATCTTGTTAAAAGTTTCCATGGCCCCACGCCTGGAAACGCCAGGACAGCGATTGATGGTCCTTTTCCTCGCTATCGGAGCCGTGGAATGGCTCACGATGTCCCGCATTGTGCGCGGCCAAGTGCTGACGCTGAGCAAAATGGAATTCACCGAAGCTGCCCGCTCGTTAGGCCTCAGCACCCCGCGCATCATATTCCATCACTTGGTGCCTAACACATTAGGCCCCGTGATTGTCTATGCCACCCTGACCGTGCCCGCCGTGATGTTTACCGAGGCGGTACTCAGCTTCCTGGGCCTCGGTGTGGAGCAGCCGCAAAGCTCCTGGGGGCTGCTAATTAAGGATGGCACGGCGGCCATGGAAACGTATCCCTGGTTGCTGATCTTCCCGGCGGTGTTCTTTTCCATCAGCATGTTCTGCCTGAATTTCATAGGCGATGGTCTGCGGGATGCCTTGGATGTAAAGGGCGCGAAGGATTAGCCGCCTCGCACCACCTGCGTTTCCTCAGCGGCGGAACTGAGAGGGCGTCTGGCCGAGCCGGGCTTTAAAGACGGCCCCCAGATACTCTTGATGTTTGAAGCCGCAGCGCTCGGCTATTTCCAACAGGGAAAGGCTGGTATTGGCAATGAGATCAATGGCGCGTTTGATGCGTTGATCGATCAGTCGATCATGGATCGTCTGCCCTAACACGCTGGTGAAACGACGTTGCAAGACACTACGGGAGGCCCCCACTTTCTGCGCTAGCAGATCCACCGTGAGGCCCGTGCAAGCCTCCTGGCGGATGCAGCGCAGCGCAGCGGCCACTAGTGGATCCGCCACGGCTAGCACATCGCTAGACTGCCGCGTGACCAGCCCTCGGGGGCGGATTAAGCGCGGCGGCTGCGGCCCGGAGGCTCCTCCCATCAGCTCATGCAGGCGGGCAGCGGCGGCATAGCCCACGCCCAGATGATCGGGCCACACGCTGCTCAGCGGTGGGTGGCAGACCTCACAGAGCGGCTCATCATTATCCACGCCCACGATGGCGATTTCATCCGGCACGGCTAGGCCCACGCGACGGCACGCCTCCAGCACGTCGGGGCCGCGTTGGTCACTGCATACCATAATGCCCACGGGCTTCGGTAGCGCCTGTAACCACGCGGCTAGTTGATCCTGACGTTGCTCCCAGGGAGTGGCCTCAATCTCCGCCCGCGTCATTTCCCAAATGGCGGCCTGCACGCCTAACGTCTGTGCTTCCTCTAGAAACGTCTGCCCCCGCCGCTCAGACCAATTTTCCCCGGCTAGCCCAAAGAAGGCAAACTGCCGAAATCCACGCTGCGCCAAGTGCGCAAAGGCCTCCTGCGCGATGGCGGCATCATCTACATGCACCAGCGGCAGCCCGGCGGAGGGGCACAGCCCGAGCACGTCCACCACGGGGACTTTCAACTTCACCAGGAGCTTGGCTAGTGCTGGCGTAGTGACGCGGGCAATGATGCCGTCCCCGCCCCAGGTGCTTAGCCATCCCGGCACGGATTCCTCCAAGCCTCGGGGCGCATGGAACAGCGACCACGGCCCACGCTCCCGCACATACCGCGCCACTCCACGCAAAATTTCCCGCCCAGAGGCCAACGAAGTCTCTACCAGCAAGGCAACATGCGGGGTGGGGGAGGAGGGAAGAGTGCGCGTGGGCATAGGTGGCGCAATCTAGCAGACCGTGACTGAAAATCTACAGCTAAATGTAGAAATGACCACGGAGCGGGGCGTAGCCTCGTTTGCGTTGAAACCACCTCTAGTCAACGGCATGGCCGCTGCGCTTCTCTGCGCGCACCATGAAATATTTCCTCTCTACCTTAACTGCTCTCAGCGTGTTGCTGGGAGGCCTTTGTGCTGATACTCCTGCCGCCTCTGCGAAGTGGGATAAGGACATCGTTGCGTTTGAAGCGGCTGACCGGGAGCATGCTCCGCCGCAGCATGGAGTGCTCTTCATTGGGGCCAGCGGTATCCGCATGTGGAAGACGCTAGCCGCAGATTTCCCTCAGCAGCAAGTGCTGAACCGTGGCTTCGGGGGTAGCATGGTGGCTGATTCCGTGGCTTTTGTAGATCGCATCGTTACGCCCTATCATCCACGCATGATTATCCTCCAAGCCGGGGGTAATGATCTGAATGCAGGCAAGACCCCAGAGACGGTGCTAGCGGATACCCTGGAGTTTGTGACCAAAGTGCGCGCGGCCTTGCCAGACGTGCGGATTGTCTTCATGGGCCAAGGCCCGAGCGAATCCCGTTGGGCCCAGGCGGAGGCGCAACAGAAGCTGAATCATCTGGTGAAAGAGTTGGTGGCGGTGGGCTCGAATTTAGACTTCATTGAAATGTGGGCGGAATTTCTGGGGCCAGATGGGAAGCCTAATCCGGCCTTATTTATCGAAGATAAACTGCATCACAATGCCGAGGGCTACAAGATCCGCGTGCGGCTGACCGCCCCCCATTTAGCCAAGTAAACTAATCAAGATGCTTCGCGCCTTGGCAAGGCGCTGCCCTTAGCCGGGAGCATGAGTGTATCTTCATCACATAATAGATGACGAGCGCTGGGCAATTTGAGAGACAACTAAGGTTGAACCCTACGGCATCTCTGACTATAAGGTGCCATCGACCAACTATTTCTCTCCGCCTCTCTCTTATGAAACATTCCTCCACGATCCTTCTCGCCTTGCTGCTTAGCGGTAGTCGCCTTTCGGCCACCCCGGTCATCAATGAGTTATTCTACCATCCCCAACAACCGGGTCCTCAGTTGAACCCAACGGGGCCGGAAGATCTGACCAAGGAGTGGTTGGAAATTTATAATCCAGATACAGTTAGCGTGGACCTCACCGGCTATACGATTGGCGGCGGATCGGTGGCTTTTACTTTTCCCAGTTATGTGCTGACGGGTGGCAGTTATGTGGTAGTGGCAGCCAATGCGGCGGCCTTTCACAGCGCGCATCTTAGTGTGACGAACTATCTGGGCAACTGGGCCGGAGAGTTGGGAAATGTGGATGACAGTGTTGACCTCATTGATCCCGCAGGGGTGAAGGTGGATCACGTTCATTACGATACGGAAGGTGACTGGGCGAAAATGCGCAATATCACCACGCTGGACTCGCTAGGCTATCCATATGGCTGGCTGTGGCAGAGTGAGCACGATGGCGGCGGGAAATCTTTGGAGTTAGTGAATCCGAATTTAAAGCACAACAACGGCCAGAATTGGCTTTCCAGCACGCCCGCAGGCGGCACGCCGGGGCTGGCGAATAGCACGGCGGCGGTGGATGTGGCTCCGTTGATTGAAAATGTAGAGCATTTCCCGAAGGTTCCCACGCACTTGAATCTGATCACGGTGAAAGCGCAGTTGCTAGATGAATTGACCACGGGCGTGACAGGGAAAGTTTACTATCGCATCCCGGTCACGGGAGCGGTGCAACCAGCCTGGACGGCGGTGGCGATGCATGATGACGGCCTCACGGGCGATGACATTGCTAATGATGGCTTCTTTGCCGCCACGCTGCCTGCACAGGCGCTGGGCGCGTTAGTGGAATATTATGTGGAGTCCAAAGATGCAGCCAGTCGTCTGCGCACTTGGCCAACGGCCAGCGATGATACGGGCAATCACAATGCCAATGCGCTTTACCAAGTGGATGAAGAAGTAACTGCGTCCACAGCTCCGTTGTATCGTATTTTAATGACGCCCAATGAACTGGCCGTGTTGGATGCGGAGGCCTTCAGCAGTGGGAATCGCACTAGCCAGCGCTACCTGTGCGCGTTCATGAGCCTAGCTGATGGTAGCTACACAGAGCGCCAACGCTGCACCACGCGCATCCGGGGCGCGGGCAGCCGGGGCAGCCATCCGCGCAGTGTGCGGGTGGATTTTTTAAATGCTCAGCCGTGGCAGGGGAATGTTTCTGTTAACCTCAACACGCAATACACTTATCTACAGTTTATTGGAGCGCAGTTGGCGCACGCGGCGGGCATTGTCTGTGCGGATGCCAAGCCAGTGCAGGTGCGTTTCAATGCCACCAACCGCATGTCCCAAGCTGCGCAAACTGGTTCCGAATGGGCGCGCAACTACGGCATGGCCACGCATGTGGAGCCGATCAATCGGGACTTCATCAAACATCATTATCCGAATGATGCGTCGGGTAATTTATATACGAAGCGGGGCACCACCAGCGTGGAGTGGCAGGTGGCTAGTTCCCTAGCCGCCGCTCCTGCCTTCTATGCGGGCGCCGGCACTTCCGGCACAGGCGAAGGCTGGGAAAAGCAGAATAATAGCTCCGCCATGAACTACGCGGATCTGTTCAATTTCACCTCCGCCATGACCGCCAACTACAACGCGCCCACCGCCGCTTATCTCACGAATGTGGGAGCCATCATGGATGTGAATCAATGGCTGCGCAGCATTGCGGTGTCCACTATCCTAACGAACGGGGAGACGAACTTACTCAATGGTCGGGACGATGACTACTCCATGTATGCTGGCGTGGTGAATCCGAAGTTCCACCTCATCTTCCACGACATGGATACGATCTTGGGCATGGGCGATGCCTCTGTAATTACCCTGGCAGACATCCAGCCCGCAGGCACTGGTAACACCATCTACGACTGCACGGAGGCGGGTAAAGGCGGGGACATCTTTGATAAATTGATCCCGCTCTTTAATCAACCAACCGTACTCACGCAGTATCATCAGTATCTCCAAGAGCTGTTGAAAGGGACGTTCTCCAAGACGCAGTTCGATGCGTTAGTAAATCGTAGTTTCGCTAATGGAGGCTGGGCGGCATCAGACATCGCCACGGTCAAGACCACCATTACCCAGTTCATGGATGGGGATGGCGGCAGCAATCCGATTGGGCGTCGCCAAGGCATTTTAAATAAAATCATCCCTGCCTTAGCCGTCACCAGCGGGCCTGCCGTGGTCAGTGGCTATCCGCAGACGGCCACCAGCGTGATCCCTGCGCTGAGCGGGACATTTGATTCTACGAATGCGAATCAGGTGCTGCTCAATGGCTCGCCTGCTACCATTGATCTGAAACAAGGCACGTGGTCGAATGCGGCGGTGGCGGAGACGTTAGTGGCCATTGGCACTGCTTGGAAATATTACGATCTGGATGCGGCCCCTCTGAGCACGTGGGCCGCTAGTTCCTTTGTGGATACAAGCTGGCTGGCTGGTCCCAGCCCGTTAGGCTACAGTCCGCAGAATGAAGATGCTGCGGCCACCGTGATCGGCGGGGGCACTACCACAGGCGCGGGCACGGGCACCAGCAGCCACTTCACCAGCTACTTCCGCAAGCATATCACCATCACCACGCCAGGGAAATACACGGGCAACGTAACCATCCGTTGCCAACGGGACGATGGACTAGTGCTCTATTTAAATGGCACGGAAATTGGCCGGGACAATCTGCCCACGGGCCCAATCACGAATACCACGCCAGCCAGCGCCAGCTTGACTCCCGAGGACAGTTGGGTCACGTTCACTTTTCCTGCTACGAGCCTGCTGACAGGGGATAACGTCATCGCAGCCGAGATCCACCAGACCGCGTTAAGCAGTTCGGATTGCCGCTTCAACTGTGAAATGACGGCCAATGCTTCCGGCGGGAACCTCGGTGCCCTAACGGCATTGAATCCTGGCATCAATCGCGTGACCATTGAGGAAAAGAACGCAGCTGGCGAGCATGTGCGCTACACGTTTTATGACATTTGGTATAACGTAGCGGAGACGAGTAAGAGCGGGGCCATAGCCGCTGGCACCACCACTTGGACGGCGGCGGGCGGGCCGTATCGCGTCTCGGCGGAGGTCACAGTGGGCGCTGGAGCCACGTTAGTCATCGAGCCTGGAGCCACCGTTTACATGGGGCCAGCGTTCTCCATCACCGTGAGTGGCACTGGGCGTCTGGTGGCGGAAGGCACGCAGTATAACCACATTCGTTTCACTCAGAAACCCGGCACCACAGAAGCCTATGCGGCATTAGATTTTCTGGCCGCTCCTAATGAGAGCCGCCTCGTCTGGTGTGATATTGAAAAAGGTGCAGGCAAAACGGTGTCTGGCCACCAAGCCACGATCCACTGTAACACGGGCTCCAAAATCCTCATCGATCACTGCCAGTTCTTTAACAGCGACTCCGAATATTTCTCTGAGGACGCCAGCAGCTTCATGATTTCTAACAGTTGGTTCCAGACCTACACGCCTTCCACTAGCAGGCCAGAAATGCTCCATGGCGTGGGCGGCGTAGCCACCGGCGGCTATGGCATCATCCAGGGAAATGTCTTCGGCCACACCTTTGGCTTTAACGATATTTTCGACCTCACGGATGCGAATCGCACCTCCAGTCCGGGGGCCACCCACACGCTTTTCCAAGCCATCGATAATATTTTCATGGGAGCCACGGACGACTGTCTGGATTTGGATTCCACGGATAGTTGGGTGGAGGGAAATATCTTCATGCACGTCCATGAAGATGCCAACCGCACCACGTTAGCGGACACCGGCAGCGGGGTATCTGGCGGGGTGGATTACTCCCCACAACCTTCGCAATGGGCGATCATTAATAACATTTTCTACGATGTGGATCATGCCACGTTAGGCAAGGGTGGGGTGCGCTACTCTTTCATTAACAACACCGTCTATCACGTCGGCCTCTTCGGTGGCGTAGCCGAGCCGCAGAACCTCGGCGTGTTGAATATGACAGACGATGGCGTGGCCATTCCCGTCATCGACAAACACGCAGACTTGGCGGTGGAAAATAACATCATGTGGGACACCCCACGCCTCGTGGCTAACTATGCGGCGGTCACGGCCATCGTGCCGAATCCGCAGGTGGTGACATTTAACAATAACATTCTAGATCAAGCCTGGACCGGGCCTGGCAGCGGCAACCAAGTGGTCACCAACCCCGGCCTGCGCACGGACCTCATTGACCAAACCGACC
>JAYVOP010000223.1:0-19782 GCA_043757865.1 Verrucomicrobiales bacterium
CATTGGCTCCCACGGCTGCATCCAGGGTGGTCTGTGCTTGGCCGTGGGCGGTGTCGGCGTGGCAGGTTAGGGCGCTCACGGTCAGAGTTGGGAGGACGATGGGATCGGCGGTGAAATCCAGCGTGGTGGTGAGTTCGGCAGGTTTCAGCACGGGTCCGTGGGCGGTGAAATGCAGCGATTTAACCCCCCAGGAAATTCCCCCTAAGGGCACGCCCCAGCTCGTGAGATCGGCGGGGTGGAGGTCGGTTAGGGAAGCGTCGGCCTGCGCACTCAGATCGTGGCTCCACTGTTGCAGTGTGGTGGCCACGTGAAGCTGGGATCCGCCTTGGCGCAGGGCTAGCGTGATTGGGAGTTGTTCCGTGGCGAGACTGGCTAAGTCCACGCTGAGTTGTTGGATCAGTAAGTCTTGGCGGAGGTTAAGGTTTTCAAATGAGAAGGACTGGGCGGTGGCGTGGGTGGTGCCCTGCATGGGGCCTAACGGTGGCAGACCGGGCACGGCTAGCTTCTGCCAGGAGATGATTCCCGGCGTGTTAGGATCAATGATGACGGAAAAATCCTCGAGCTCCACGAGCCCCTGCGGTTGGTGAATTTTCAAGTTCACATGCGTGATGTGGACGCGTGGCATCTGCACGGCAGGCAGGGGCGCGCTGGGCTCACTAGGCGGCGGTGCGGTGGGGACGGGCGAAGGATTCGTGAGGTCGATGTCGGCGGTGAGGTGATCCACGGTGATGGCCTTGAGCACTGCGCCCACGCCATGGGTGCGGAGTGCGGCTAGATCATATTCCAACGTAGCATCCGCGATGCTGAGATGGTGAATGAGAGCGGTGGCATCGCCTGTAACGCTGACCCCGTGGAGTTGCACGCCGTTGAGGAAATTCCCCTCCAGCGTCCAGTCCGCCTTCATGCCTGCGGCGGTGGCGGCTCGTCGGCCGAAGTAACGGGCGGCGGTGGTGATGAGTGGTCGGTAAAAAATGAGGAGGAGCAGGACCAGACTAATTAGGGTCCAGACGCACCGCCGCAGCCACCGCCGACGGGGCGGGGCTGGTGGCGGTGGGTTGATCTCAGTTCCCATAGATTAGTAGCTCCGATGGCTGCTGGATGATGTGGTGTGCTCCGGTGCTGACTAACTCGCTCACGGGACGGAATCCCCAGGCTACACCGATGGTCTGCATCCCTGCGCTACGGCCCGTTTCCATGTCCGTGCTGGTGTCGCCCACGTAGGCGATGTCTGCTGGGGCTAGCTGCCAGAGAGCCGCTATTTCCAAGGCTCCAGCGGGATCGGGCTTGCGCAGCACGTGCTCCCGCTGGCCGAACACGGTGCGGAACGTGCCTGCCGGAAAATAGTGATCGATGCAGAGTTGGGTGAAATGATCTGGCTTATTAGAAAGCACGCCCAGCGGCACGCCACGGGCCTGAAGCGCGGTCAGCATTTCCTGGATGCCTGGATAAAGCGTGGTTTTGTGGTGCCAATTTTCTGCATAGACGCTCTGGTATTTCGCCAAGGCGGTAGCTAGGAGAGCGGGGTCCTGACGTAAATTTCCCGGCAGCGTGCGGGCGATGAGGAAGCCGATCCCCTCCCCCACGAAGGTGCGGTAGGCGTCCACTGGATGCACGGGCAGGCCGAGCGATGCCAGCGTGGCATTCATGGAATCCGCGAGATCATCGAGCGTGTCTAACAGGGTGCCATCAAGGTCAAAAATATAGGCTGAGGGAGGGGTCATAGGGGAGGTGGAGAGGTAATTATGGGGTGTGGGCGGGACTGTCAATTTTTCATTTCCCCTGGAGGGATTCGTGGTTATGCATCCGCCATCCATGTTCCGTTTCCCTCTGCTCCTTGTTATTTTCCCCATCGTCCTCTGGGCGCAGGACGCGCCTGCCCCTGCCGAAGGTCCACCGCTGACGCGGCCTGTGGAGCAAGTAACGCTGCTAGCGCGCCAAGCCACGGAGGCCATGCGCGTGAATGATTGGAAACAAGCGGCGGCAGCGTGGACGGAGTTGCTAGTAGCCCAGCCGGAAAGCGCGGCGGCCTTGGCTAATCTGGGCAGCGTAGAGATAAAATTGAACCAACCCCAAGAAGCCCGCAAGCACCTGGAAAAGGCCGTGGCGCTGCGCCCGAATCTCTCCGCCGCCTGGATGACGCTGGGGCTGCTGCACATGGAACAGAAGAATGCGATGCTCGGCATTTCCTGTCTCACGCGGGGGCTGCATGAAGACCCTTCCGATGTGCGGTTGCACAACGCCCTAGCCATTGCGTTGAAGCAACTGGGCTGGCGCGGGGCGGCTGAGCAAGAGTTACAAAAGGCCATTGATCTAAACTCGGAGTATGCCGAGGCGCATTTCAATCTCGCCTTGCTCTACCTGGAACAGCAGCCGCCCGCGCTGGAATCTGCCAAGCGTCACTACTTCTTTGCCCGAGATCTGGGCACTCCGGCAGATGAGCTAGTGGATCAGCAATTTAAAGCTGCGGGCATCGTTTACACCCCGCCGCCAGACCCCGCTGTGCCGCCACCCATCAAGCCCGCAGCACCTAAGGCTCCTGCGGAAACGGCTAAGCCGAAACCAAAACCCAAAGCGAAGTAACTGCCATGCGCCTGCTTTCCTACCTCCTGCCCGCCCTGGTTAGTCTGCTGCCGTTAGGCGCAGAAACGGTGGCTCCTGCCAAGCCCGCTGGCACTGCCGCGAAGGCTCCGCCAGCAGTCACGGCCAAGGCCGCCATGGTCATCGACGCCATCACGGGTCAGCCGCTCCTAGCTAAGAACGCGGACGATAAACGAGCCGTCGCTAGCACCCAAAAGCTCATGACGGCGCTGCTCATCTGTGAGGCGGGGAACCTGGATCGCCTAGCCACCGCCAGCGCTTACGATGAAGCCGCCGAGCCCACGAAGATCTACCTGAAGCCAGGCGCAGACTACGCCCGGCGGGATCTACTGCGCGCCCTGCTGATGAAAAGTGCCAACGATACCGCGCGTTGCCTAGCACGGAATCATGCAGGCACGGAGGACGCCTTCGCACTGCTAATGAATCAACGAGCCGTCGCTCTGGGCATGACGAATAGCCATTTCCTCAATGCCAGCGGACTGCCTGCTCCGCAATATTCCACCGCCCATGACATGGCCCTCCTGGCCCGTGCGGCCTATAATCAGCCAGTCATTCGCGGCATCGTGGTCAATGCGCAGAGCACCTTTACCCATCCTGATGGACGCACCGTGAAGCTATATAGCACCAACCATCTGGTGGGCAATGATCCCTACTGCAACGGCATGAAAACGGGCTATACCGAAGCCGCTGGCAAATGCCTCATCTGCTCTGGCGCGCACCAGGGACGGGCGGTCATCGTCGTCCTGCTAGGTGATGGTGCCGACAAAATCTGGAACGAAGCCAAGGCCCTGCTCCACTGGGCGCTAGCCGTCCCTTAACGCGAAACCCTATTCTAAATTTACATGCTCGACCTCCACACCGATATCCTCCGTCTCAAGCAGGAACGCAATGCCGTCATCCTCGCCCACAACTACCAGATCAAGGAAATCCAAGACGTGGCGGACTATGTGGGGGACTCGCTAGGGCTCTCTTACCGCGCTAAGGAAACGACTGCGGACGTGATCGTTTTTTGCGGCGTGCATTTCATGGCGGAGACAGCCAAGATCGTGAACCCACACAAGATCGTAGTGCTGCCGGATGCCGATGCCGGCTGCTCGCTGGAGCAAAGTTGCCCGGCTCCACAGCTGGAAGCATATCTGCAAAAGCACGCGGAGCAGAACTACTACGTCATCGCCTACATCAACTGTAGCGGCGGAGTGAAGGCCCTGAGCGATGTCATTGTCACCAGCGGCAACGCCAAGACGATCGTGGAAAAAGCGCCCAAAGATCGGAACCTGCTCTTCGTGCCAGATGCGAACTTGGGCGGCTGGGTGATGGAGCAGACCGGGCGGAAAATGGAGCTGTGGCAAGGGGCGTGTTATGTGCATGTGGAGTTCACCAGAGAGAGCATTGAGCGCATCCGCGCAGAGCATCCCACGGCTCCCGTGGTGGCGCATCCCGAGTGTACCTTTGCCGTTAGGCTGCTGGCGGATGAGGTGTGTAGCACGGAGAAAATGATCGCCTTTTGCCAGACGAATCCCGCGCAGGCGTTCGTGATCGTGACGGAGAGCGGCATGTTGCATCGCCTGCGGCGGGAAATTCCGAACAAGACTTTTATCCCCGGCCCCACCGATCATTGTGCCTGTGCGGATTGCCGTTACATGAAGATGAATACCCTAGCCAAGCTCCACCGCTGCCTGGACACGCTGAGCCCCCGCGTGGAAATGCCGGAAGCCCTGCGCGCCCGCGCGGAGGCTCCGCTGCTGCGGATGCTGGAGTGGAGCCGCCCCAGTTAAATATCCTCTTGCCTGAACGCCTTCAAAGGAGGCTACACGGAGGTTAGGTCTGGGGGCGGAGGGAAAAAAAGTCACGCCCCGGACTTGCCAACCAGGGGATTTTCCATTCGAGTGGCCACACCCCGCCCCTACCCCTGCTTAATCCCATTTAAGGAAAATCACCCCATCGTGCCCGAACTGCCGGAGAATAATTTCTACATCGACACCCCAGAAGCCCTCACCCGGTTCCTGGACAGCATCCCCCCAGAGGGACGGCTGCGCTGTGCAGTCGATACGGAGGCGGACAGCCTGCATTCTTATAAGGAGAAGCTTTGCCTAGTGCAATTTAGCGCGGGTGAATTCCATGCCATCATTGATCCGCTGCTGATCCGTGGGCCTGCGCTGGAGCCGCTGAATGAGTTCATGGCCCACACCGAGGTCTGGATGCATGGGGCGGACTTCGATATGACGATGCTCAAACGCACCTTCGATTGCATCCCGCAGCGCATCTTCGATACCCAGACCGCCGCCCGCCTCAGTGGCACGAAGCAATTCGGGCTCGCTAATTTAGTGGAAGAAGTCTTCGGCGTCGTGCTTTCCAAGTCCTCCCAACGGGCGAACTGGGGACGGCGGCCCTTGCTAGATAAGATGATCGAGTATGCGCTGAATGATGTGCGCTACATCTTGCCCCTAGCAGATCATTACACGGCTAAGTTGCGCACTCTAGGGCGCTATGAATGGTTTTTAGAATCCTGTGCGGACGCGCGCAAGACGGTATCGGATCGCCCCGCACCGGATGCGGATAATGCTTGGCGTATCAATGGTTCTGGCACGCTCAAGCCCCAGGGGATGTCCTTCCTGCGGGCGCTCTGGCAGTGGCGGGATAAGGAAGCGGAGCGGCTGGATCGGCCCTCGTTCAAGGTGATCGGCAATGTGGAGATCATCCAATTTTCGGAGGCTTTGCAGGCGGGCAATGAAGCTCAGTTACCGCAGCGCTTTCCCATGTCCGCAGCACGTCGTTTCCACAATACGGTGCGGGAGGCCAAGCTGCTCACGCCAGAGCAGTGGCCGAAACGGAAATTTGGGAAACGGCTAGAACGCTCGAACGATGCGGAGAAGCGCTTTGAGGAATTGAAAATGAAGCGGGACCGGATCGCATCCGAGCTGGACCTGGATCCTGCCCTCATTGCCAGCCGTAGCGCTATGGACTTCATTTCCATCGACTCTGCCACAGCAGGCGAGCATTTGCTAACGTGGCAGTGCGGCTTGCTGGGGCTGTAAATTTACCGATTCAGAATCCCCGTGGACGCGCGCGGGAGCAGTGCACCTAACGTCATTTCCAACTGCTCATGGCGGCACACCATGAGGATGGGGAAATCCCCAAATTCTGCGAGCACTTGGCGGCAGGCTCCGCACGGAGAGATTGGCTGACCCGTGTCTGCGACGACCACGAGTTGGGAAATTTCTCGTTGGCCAGCCGCGATCATGCTGCCGATGGCCACGCGCTCCGCACAGTTAGTCAGGCCGTAGCTGAGGTTCTCCACATTGCAGCCCGTGAAGATGTCTCCTTGCTTGGTCAGCAGCGCGGCCCCCACCTGGAAATGGGAATAGGGCGCATAAGCACGCTCGCGGACGGCCCAGGCGGCGGTGATGAGTTGCTCAGTCATAGCGGTTAAGAGTTAATGGTGGGGTTAGCGGACTTGCAGGGTCACCGGGACCGTGAGATTCACGGTTCGCGCCCCGCGTTGGAAGCAGTATTCCAGCTCTAGGCAGGTCTGGAGGAGCTTGAAATAGCCGTCCTCTAGCTTGCTGGTGGGCTGACCTTGGACGCTGAGGCAATGATCCCCGATCTGCACGCCCGCGCGCGCTCCCGGGCTGCCAGGCACCACATCCCGCACCACCCAGCGATCATCAAAGCCGATGCCCGTGCCGATGCGAGAGGGGGAAACGAGCTTCTGCATCTTCGCAGGCATCAACCCTAACAGCGAATCTTTGCCCAGGGTCAACCGCGCGCGCTGGCCGGGTTGATCCAGGCAGAGCACCGTGTGGCACAGCACCTCTCCACCCACGCGGAAATCTCCCTCCGTCACCTCCACGATGGGGCTCGCTAGCTCCACTGCGCCTAACCACACGCTGCCCTCCAGCCGGGCCATGCCCGTGCGATACGTGGCCCCGATGCTATTACTCAAGCTCCCCGGCCGCGTGGGCGCATCCGTGGGGAGGCCGAACACTCTGGGATCGATTTCCAATCCGCCCGTGGAGCCGGAGTCAATATCTACGAGCCGTTCTTTCGTGCCGCCTTTGAGTGGAATGCGCGGCACACCACTCCCCAGACTCATGGGTACCACGCCGGGGCCTTGCGCAGGCAGTGTGCTGCCGGGCTCGATGCGCAGTTGCCGCCGAGGGTAATCCACCGTCAGCGTGGCATCCTCGAAGATGCTATAGCCAATGACACCTGCCATATTGGTAAATTTCCCCCGGATCTTCGTGAAGTCATAGACGAACGTGGGCACGTTCGTAAACGCCGCCGAGCCGATGGCTAGCTCTGGCAGCACACACATGGGGATGGGCACGTGGTCCCCGGCTGCGCTCTTCACCATGGCCTTCTGGCTGCTGACGGCTAGTTTCCACTGGGCCGCCATCTCTGGGGAAATAACGCAATCTGAGGCCCCCGTATCTAGCAGGAAATCATAGCTTTGCCCGGCTATCTTTACCTTCACAAAGGGCAACCCATCCTCCAACCGCAGCCCCACATGGGTGCCGCCAGACTTCAGGCTAGGGACCGTGGAGAGCCCCGCACAACTCACCAGGCTGGCCACGCCGATGAGCGCCCAGCCCTTCTGCCAAGCGGAACGTAGCACAGCACGCAGCAGGGGAACGGGAAAGGAAATAGAAATCATGCCGCCCATCATGCCGATGATCTGTCATCCCGCAATTTGCTTTTTAAATTCCGCCTAACGCCTCATTGCATCATCAGTAATGACACCCAAAACCTGGCTTTAGCTTTAATTAGGAAAGAGCGGCGTGGAGGCATCCACAGTCTGGTGCTCCGAAGGGGTCCCCCAACCATAAGCCGAACCATGCGCACATCAATCCAATCGGCTCCTTTGGCTCTACCAAAATGTGCAGATCCCCCTGCCGCCTCTAAACAACAAGCGGCCCGAGATCTCTCTCGGGCCGCTTGGGTAATTTGTCGAGCGGGCGGTCCGAACTTATGGGTTCGGAGCGGCGTTGGTGTATTGCGTGTAGGCGATAGGGCTCACCCGGCTGCCGAATACTTTGATTTTCACTTTTTCCTTGGAGGAAGCCTCGTTGGTCACATCGGCCCTGATCGAGCCCGGCACAGTTACATTCGTGGTGACAGTCGTTACCGGAGTGGTGGCAAGAGTTCTAACGATATTGTAAGGGCCCACAACGATTAGATCACCGCCCGTAGAAGGGTTGCTAATATTAGCGGCGTTCGTGGTGTAATTCCCCGACAAGGTATAAGTGGAAGTGGAATGGGAATCTGCGGCACTGAAGAAGTGGGCGTAACCTTTCGCTTTGAAGGTCATCCCGGGGCGAGGTCCTTGGATGCGGCCAGACCATTCCGAGTTGCAGACAAAATTGTCCAAGCCATTTCCAAACTGGATATTGGGGGCTCCGATCGGCACTGTATTACTGTTAATCGTGATCGCGTTGCCGAGATTGATGAAGGAACCCCCGGTCGGCTGAACCACGGTGTCGGTGGAAATGTTACTCAATCCATTGGTGATCCCGCTGATGCGCTTGGAAGGACCATCCACCATGCCAAAACAATCACCAAAGTAGGTAATGCCCTTGTGGATGATGACGGCGTTCGCATTGGGGGAGAGAAACGGTTCACTTGATGTCGCAAAACGGAACATGCCAGACCCATTCTTCATGGAAATGGTGCCTTGGAAAACGCCTCCGGCACGGCCGTCAGCGATGTTATTGCTATAGGGACCTCCCACCCAGGCCATGGCAGGCACGGCTTGGAAGAAGGTGGCGAAAGTGGTAATGGTGGCGACAAATTTTTTCATATCGCGGGCATCATCTAGGTTTCGCGTGAATCGTCAAGAAATTTTTGCTTTTTTGTGCTTCTGATGCCGGGCTTGCCCATGGAATGTCTCCGTGGACATGAATTCAGATCAGTGTGGGCTCGTGGCGGAGCGGTGGCCCTGGAGGTTCTGGACAAATCCCGCTTTTCTCTCTTTACACGGCCCTGAAGGTGCTGCTACGGTGCGCGGTTTGCGGCCCACCTGAGTCGCTTACTTTCTTTCACCTTCGCCAGATTTCACCTGTTTTCCCGCCGTTCCGGTTAAGCCCATTTTGCTATGAACTTTACTAGCCGCTTCCTTATTGCCCTCACGCTCACTGCCGCACCCTTGGCGGCCCAAGATTTATCTATGCTCTCAGAAGTGGCCGAACGGCTCGGCGGAGCAGACATTGATGCCAAACAGGTAAACTTCGATAAGAATGCGGGCTCGCTGGTCTGGGACGGGGGGATTCATTTAAAATCGGAGGCCATGGAGATCTTTGCCCAGCGTGCGGAGTATGTGGTAGAGCAGGAGCAGCTAGTCATCACCGGAGACGTGTCCGTATATAAAGGCGGCATGGTTTACCGTGGGGAGAAGGCCATCTATAACAGTAAGACGAATCAATTAGACGCCAATGGGATGCGCAGTTCCTTGGAGCCCAAATTCCCCCTCTGGTTCCGGGCCGCTTCTTTCAGTAGTGAAACAACCAGCGAGGTCGAAGTCATCAACGCGGGTGGCATGGACCTCACAACGGAAGATTCCTCGGATCCCACGTTCCACATCAAGGCGGGTGAGGTGAAAATTTATCCCGAGGACCGCATCGTCATGCGGAACCTCAAGGCCTACATCGGGGACGTGCCCGTGTTCTGGCTACCTTACCTAGCACAACCATTAGATGAAGAGCAGGGTTACACCGTCACCCCCGGCTACCGCAGCAATCTGGGCGGATTCATCCTCAATCAATATGGTGATGCGATCGGAGATCACACGGTGATTAAATACAAGCTCGACGGCTATTCCGCACGCGGGATTGGAGCCGGGGCGGAAATGCTCTCCCGTCGCTTCAAGGCCTCTGAGGGAGAGAACTTTGGGAAATTCAATTTCTACTGGATCAATGATACCAACCCCCAAGAAGGCGGGGTGGCGTCCAATGAAAATCGCACGAATCTAGAGGCCAATCGCTATCGCGTGAACCTCCAACACCGCGTTTATCTCCCCGGCCCAGAAGCCAGCGATTTCTATATCGACCTGGATTTAAATAAAGTGAGCGATGACTTCTTCTATGAGGATTTCTTCCCCTGGGAATTCCGGGAAAATCCGCAGCCGGACAACATCATCAACATTATCAAAACTCACGAGCGCGGAGAACTCAGCATCCTGACGCGGATGCAGTTAAATGACTTCTACTCCACGGACACCCGCCTGCCAGAAATCGCCCTTGATGCCGTGAAGCAGCCCATCGGTGGCACCGGGCTGTTCTACGGCAGCAATACCAGCTTCGGCATGTTAGAAGATCACTTGGGGACTGGGGATAAAGAGATCGTCAGCAAGCGGATCGAGCAAATTTCCGCCTTGCTAGCGGCAGATGCGGACGGCACGCCGCTAGATCAAGTGACCACGGCGGATGGCAAGAAAGTGGACGTTAATAAAGTGGGCGTTGGCGTGCTGCCTCCCGGGCAGAAGTTTCAGCTTTCTCGTGCGGATGACATCCTCAGCCAACTGCGCAGCCGGGCAAACGAGAGCAGCTTTAACCGCTTCCACAGCTATCATGAGCTGAGCTACCCGACCAGCGTCGGGGATGCCGTCACCCTCAACCCACGCGTGGGGGCGGGCTTTACGAACTACTCCAGCGTTAGCGGCCCCCAGCCGCTGAATTCCTCCCGGGCCATCCTGGCTGCGGGCTTGGAGGCCTCCACCAAGTTCTCCAAAACCTATGATGACATCGTGATCCCCAGCCTAGGCATCAATGGCATCCGGCACATCGTGCAGCCTTATATCAACTGGTCCTATGTCCACGCGGATGATGAAGGGAAGAACTTCACGGGCATTGATCGGCTGGTGCGCAGCACACAGCCACGGCCTCTGGATGTGAACAATTTCACGGCCATTGATTCGCTGAATAGTTGGAACATCGTGCGGGCGGGCGTTTATAATCGCTTCCAAACCAAGCGCAATGGCACCAGCTATAACTGGCTCGACATTAACACCTACTTCGATTCCTACCTGGAAGACCCCGAGTCTAACCGCAGCGTGTCTAACCTATATAATGAGATCCGTTTTGAGCCCGTGCATTGGATGCGCCTGAACATTGATTCCCAGATCCCGCTGGGTGGGGAAAACTCCTTTTCCCAGATCAATACCCGCGTCACCTTCCAGCCCCGCGCAGACTTGGAGTTCTCCATCGGCCATCGCTTCTTGAAAGATCATCCTTACTTTGAAAATAGTAATTTGATCGATCTCCACACCTTCTACCGCATCAATGACAACTGGGGCCTCAGTGCCTACGAGCGCTTCGAGGCGGATGACAGCACCTTGGAAATGCAGCAATACAGCATCCACCGGGATCTGGCCTCCTGGTCCATGTCCCTGGGCGGACTGGTGCGGGATAACCGCGGCCAGACCGAGTATGGGCTCGTCTTCGCCTTCACGCTCAAGGAATTCCCGGGCGTGCGCATCCCTATCGACTTCGATCCCACTGGCGGGGCCAGCCGTCGCTAGGCTATGGCGAGGAACTGCGCTCCCTGGGCCTGCCTGCTCCTGCTAGGTGGGGCGTCCGGGGGATGGGCGGCGGATGGGGCGGCACTCTACACGCAGCATTGCGCCATGTGCCATCAGGCCACGGGGCTCGGACTGCCCGGCGTCTTTCCGCCGCTGGCTAAGTCAGATTTTCTCAAACTCAGCCGCACCAAGGCCATCCAAGCTCCGTGCGAGGGGCTCAGCGGCAAGATCACCGTCAATGGGCACGACTATGATAGCGCCATGCCCATGGTGGTGCTGGATGATGCCGCCCTCTCCGCCGTGCTCACCCACGTCTTCACCCATTGGGGAAATGCGGAGCCCGCCGTGACTGCGGAGGAAGTGCAGCAGGCGCGCGCGGGAACAAAGTTTCCCACCTATGCCACACTGCTAGCCGCCAATGCCTTCGCGCCTCTGCCCGCCGCGCCCGCCGGCTGGAAACTAGCCGAGGCTGGGGCCCTCCAGTTCTCCCCCGTGCGCATGGCCCACCGCCCGGGGGATGCCACCGTGCTCGTCCTCGCAGCGGATGGCCATCTGTGGAATTTCTCCCCCACCACCGGCCAGGCCACCCACGTGCTCAGCCCCACGGATTATCTTCAGGTAAAGCTCGGCTCACCCGCCACCTATGGGATCGGCTGGGATCATGAAAACCATTTCTACCTCACCAGCAACCAGCGGGAAGAATTCACCGTGCCGAATCAGAACCTCTGCACCGTCTGGCGCACCGCTCCCGTGCCCGTGGGGGCTAGCCTGGATCATTTACCCACGCCTGCTGCCTGGTTCCAAACCACATATCCCTACGGCATCGGCCCCTTTAACCATGGCATCTCCCACGTGGCCCAGGGGCCAGACGGCATGATGTATGTCTCCAGCGGCAGCCGCACAGATGGAGGGGAGGCCGGGGATGACGAACGCTTCTCCCAGGCGGGAGAGGTGCCCATGACCGCCTGCCTCTGGAAACTGGACCCCCAGGCCCAGCACCCCGCCCTCACCCTCTACGCCCCCGGCCTGCGGAACCCCTACAGCTTCGCCTGGACCGCCGCGGGCCAGCACTATGCCCTCGTCAATGGACCCAATGCAGACCTGCCAGAGGAGTTCGATCATTTACGCCCTGGGCAACACTACGGCTTCCCCTACCAATTCGGCAGCACCGATGCCAAACCCTATCCCTGGACTCCCGCGCCCCCACCCGGCCTAGCCTTTACCCATCCCGTGCAGAACCTCGGCCCGGATGCCCTCGGCTACGATCAGGCCGCCCCCGCCTCCACCTTCACCCCGCATAGCAGCCCGGCGGGACTCCTCTGGTTAGAGAGCGACGTGTATCCCCCCCCCTACCGCCACAGCTTCTTCTGCGTGCGGTATGGGAACCTCCTGGAAAAGCCCACCGATTCCGGCTTCGATCTCCTCCACATCCAACTCCAGCCCAGCCCCACGGGCGGGGTGGAGACCGCCACCATCCACACCTTGCTGCACCCACTCGCGCGCCCGCTGGATCTCATCGAGTATCAACCCGGCCACCTCCTCATCGCAGAGTATAGCCGAGGCGTAAATTACCTTGCGGGCATCGGCCAGCCCGGCCGCATCCTGAGTTTCCAGGTGGTGAAATGAACCCGTGGCCAGCGAACTTGCTCACCGTGAGGTTTACCACGCCTCCAGCGATGGGTGCGCCCGGGTAATCCACCCCGCTGACTACCGCCGCAGCGCCAAGATCAGCTCATTTAGCTTCCCCCGCAGCGGGATTGGAGTGACCTCGTTTTAGTTTTCTTGGTTTGGTGTTTATGGTGGGCGGTGAGTGGCGGCCACCCTCCGGAAAATTTGCGGCCAAAACGGCTATTTGAGACGCTCCCATACCCATTCTGGACCGTCCAATACCCATTCTGAGCCGTCCAGAATCCATTCTGAGCCGTCCAAGATCGATTCTGAGCCGTCCAGAATTGATTCTGAGCCGTCCACCGGCCAAACGAGCCGTCCAATACCCATTCTGAGCCGTCCAACAGCGCACCTGAGCCGTCCAGAATCCATTCTGGACCGTCCAAGATCGATTCTGAGCCGTCCAGAATCGATTCTGAGCCGTCCACCGGCCCAACGAGCCGTCCAAGATCCATTCTGGACCGTCCAGAATCCATCCTGAGCGGCCCAATACCGGCCCGTGAGACCTCCCTGAACCGGGAAACCCTCCGCGCACCCCTCCAGAGCCTCCCAATTCCTGCTCCCGGCCTCCCCAGATCCGCCTCGGGGCAATTTTGGGCTGGTTGCTTCTCCGCAGCCCACTCGATGCGCTGCTGGAACCGCACCTTCGCTCCCGGCCAGTTCCGCCTCAGGTGAAACCAGCCGCTACGGAATCGGCTGAATCTCCAGGCGGATGTAGTGCCGTGGCGTGGTGCTATACGGAGCCGTGTCGCGGTAGCGCCAAGTGGTGGTGCCGTTCGGATTCACGGTGCTGCTGAGGAGCACGAGATTGCTGGTGGCGGGGCCTTGCCAGACGGTGAGGTCGCTGCTGACCACCGGGCGCACGGTTACGTCAGGGAGGTTCGTCAGGGTGGTGTATTCGATGGTTAGGTAGTCTTGGCCGCCGGTGGTTTGCAGGCTGGCTTGGGGGGCGCGGGCGCTGCTGTCCGGGACTTTGGGGGAGCCGCCCAGGGCGTATTCTGTAAGGTTGTCGAACTGGTCTGCATCCGGGTTGGCATTGGGGCCAGAAATGGCGTTGTCCGCAGCGCTGGTTTGCCCCCAACTCAGGGCGCGCCATGCGGCGTAACCCAGCGCTGGCGCGCTGCCACCGGGCAGGCCGCCGGGGTAGGCGCTGGCGATCCAGTTCGTGCCCACGTTGTGATCTGGATTGGTGCTAGGCGCGGCTAGCAACAACGATGGGCCATTGCCATCGGGCGTCAGTGGCCAAGGCGCAATATCCCTAAAGGTGAAATCCCGGAACCCATCCGGCAGCAGGTCCACATCCGCTCCATCCGGGCCTTTGAGGATGAGCTGCTCCCCGCTATTACTCAAGCTCCCCGTGTATTGCCCAGCGATGGTGGCATCCAGCGCGTGGCCGTAGCGAGCGTTGAAGGCACCTTGGTTTTTCACGGCTAGCACGGACGCTCCGGGATCCACGGTGACGACATTTCCAGTGGTGAAATCGAAGCTGATACCCGTGGTAAACACCACGCCAGCCAGCTTCACGGGCGAGGCCGAAATATTGATGAGCCGGATGAATTCGAAATCATCGTTATTGGTAAAGCCAGCCGCCACTTCCGCTGCCGATGCGCCCGGTGGGTTATACATAATTTCCGCTACGGCTAGCGCGGCAGGCGTGGCACTCAGCGCAGTGAGGTAAAAGCTGCCCATGGTGAGCGGGCTCCACTCGCCCGTGGTATTGTTCTTGGCACGCGAAGCCACCGTTTGACGGTTGTTGATGGTGATCGCTCCGCTGTAAGTCAGCGCAGTGCCACTGACGGCACCGCCGATGACGCGGGGATCGGTGCCATTCGTGGTGTAGTAAATCGTCGCGCCACCCGCCACCCCAGCGATGCTAGAGGACAGGCTGAGCGCATAGCCCAGCGGCACCTCGCCACCCGTTTGGCTGAAGACCACGGGCTCCGTTTCGGGCCACCAAGTGTCGTTAGGATTGTAACTGCCCGTGGCGTTAGGATCGCGCAAATGCCCAGCCACATAGCCGCCCACGCCTTTGACTCCCTTGGGTAGCATGACCGTGCGGCGGCCCGTCGTGGCATTCGTCCAGGTGTCCCACCAGGCCATGTTGACCGCCGCGCCTGTGACCTTATTTAGCACCGGGGTGAACTCATTGACGATCTGATCCCGCCGCGCCTTGAACTGGCTGACCAGCGGCCCAGCGCCATCAGGATCACGATCATCCAAGGTGCCGTTATTAAACATCTGCGCATTGACCCGATCCGCAAATTTCAAGCGCCACTCGGGGCTGCCCTTGAGCTTGCGGAAGAGGTTCACCAGATCGCCATTGAGCTGGCCAGCAGGCGTATCGTAGAAATAGGCCTTGAGCGTATTCATGTTCACATTGTTGGCTATGCCGGTCACATAATCCGTGTTCGGAAGGGCGTAGCAGAAGCCTTCCAAGTCCCAACAGGCCGGGTGGAATCGGGAGTCGCCCGTGGCCGTTTCTTGGCGGTAGAAGGCATAGTTATTCCACGGCCAATCCCAGGCGCTGCCATAGACGTGGAGCAGGAAATAATCTGCCCAAGCATCAATGTCTAGCTTGCTCGCGACCACTTGTTGAGTGGCCACTTGTGTGAGGTCCGCATTGAGCGCAGTCAGCACCGCATTCCAACTATTCGGATGCGTGGTGCCCGTGACTCCGATCTGCGCCACGGGGCCGTCCACCCACTGCGACACATAGCGCACTTCGATGGCATCATTCGTTCTCAAATGAGCCTGGAACATAGGTTCGCGCACGCGTTCGACGATGTTGTAGTAACCTTTAAATTGCCCGTTGATCCACGTGGTAGCGATGGAGCCTTTGACCCCGATGTGATCCATGTCGATCCACATCCGGCGCATGAGTTCATCCACGATGAAGGGGTTATTGATGTCGTTCTTGCCCGCCCGCATCCGCAGGTGCTTGAAGTCCTTGATGTCGTAGCCAGGGAAAATCGGGTAGCTCAGATTCGAGTCGCCCAGATCCCCTCGGAAGGTGAGGTTAAATGATGGTTTCTCCGTGGGGTTGGCGGGGAATGGACTGGCCGTTTCCACCGTAGTCATCTTTGCACGCGGCCTGCTGTAAGGGCTGGCGGAGTAGCGCAGGCCCAGATCCCCACGATAGGGTTGTTGCAGCGTGTTAGGATAATAGGCATTAGGGAAATACCATTCCATGTGAGCCTCGCGTTCAAAGGGTTGACCGTGGCCGACGGCTAGGTTGTAGCTCTGCGGATCGGTCGGAATCCAGAGGTCGTTAGCGGAGGTGACGCCATACGTCCCGCCGTTGATGGCTAGCACGCCGTAGGGCTTGTAAAATGTCTGATCTCCCTGCCCGCTCAGCACCATGCTAGGGACGGTGGCGATAGCCGCATCCATATCAATGAAATAGGTGTGGGTGGCCGATGAGCTAGGCAACTGGCCGACCGCATAAGCGCGGGCGCGGTAGCAACGGGCATCCTTCCACGTAGCCCCCGCCGTGACTGTCAGCGGTCCCGTGTAAGTGACCGCCGTGCCGCCGGTTTCCAGTGGGTCCGAGCCATCCGTGGTGTAGCGGATCACTGCGCCCGCCGTGCTGCTAGTGAGATAGACCGTCTGCGGGCCCACATAGCGCCCACCTTCCATCGGCGTCACCAAATCCACTGCCACAAACGCTGGCGTGCCGACGCGCGCGGGGTTATGCGGGCCGCTGTTAGGCGCGGCGGGCGTGGCATTGCTCAGGTAGCCCCAGAGGCCCGTGCCATCCGTGGCGCGGCCCCAGGTGGAATGAAACGTCTGCTTCGGCACATGGTTCGCCACGTCCACCAGCGCACCGCTAGGATCGGCTAGGCTCATGTATTCTCCGCTGCCGCTCAGCGTGAAGTTCGTATGGATCAACTGCGCTGCGCCCGCTGGGGCGTTGAGTTCATCGCGGTTATCGCAGATCAAAACCAGGTATCCATGCGCGGGCACGATGGCTCCGGCAGGCAGGATATATTTCGTGGGATTGCTGCTGCTATCACTCACGGCCCAGCCTGCGAGATTGGCGGCAGTGTTGCTGTTATTGTAAAGTTCCACCCAATCACTGAAATCCGTGGGGTTATCGTAATCACCTTCATCCCCCTCTGGAATCACAAAGCCCGTGGGCAGCACTAACAGCCCTGGGTCCACCACGCCACCAGCGGGTTCGTAGAGGCCCACATGGTATTTCCAAGCCCCCGCCGCGCTGCCTAGCGCCAGCAGATTGTCTGTGGCCGCAAGGCTGGAGCCCGTGTAGCTGATGCTGTAGTTATCAATCACCAGACTGCCATTGCCGTCGAAATTTTTCGTGAACACGGGGGTGAACGCCACGCGATTCGCATTGTTCAGGGCGTCCCGGAAACGAGTCCCCGTGGTGCCCTCGCTGCCGCTGCCCAACGTGATTTCATACGTCCGCCATGGCAGCACCTGCACATCGTCCAGTTGCAAATGCGTGCCTGCGACGTTGGCCGTGGAGCCGCTGAGGTTGAGGCTGAAATCGGTGAGCAGGTTGGTGTTCAGCCACGTGCGGAACGTTTCCACATTGCTCGCGGTGCCGAATTCTAACCGGATCGTCTGCCAGGCTCCCGTGCCGGTGTAAGCACCGAAATCTGCGCGGTTTGCATAGCCGCCGGGCGTCGTGGTGGTGCCGGGCTCGGCCCATAAACTCAGCGATTCACCGACCGGAGCTTTGATGGCGATTTCCACCGATGTGTTCGGTAGATCGGCTGGCAGCACGCTCCCCGGCGTCCAGCGACGCACCCGCAGATTATTCAGTGCAGTGGTCCAGGTGTTACCAATCGTGGCGGGCGTGATGACATCCACGCGCAGTTGGCCCGCCGTGCCGCCATTGCCCACGGCGGTGTCCTCAATCCCCCGCAGGACTAAATTTTGCGTCCCCGTGTGGCCCAGGCTGAAGTTCGTGGTCGGCGTGCCATTGAAGTTAGCAGTCGCGCCTACGCCTGCTCCGCTCACGGTTAGGGTGCGGCCTGCGCCAGCCGCCGTGGCATAGGTAATGGCCGCGCTTTCCGACGTGGTCGCGGGCGTTTCCATGTAGATATTGATGTCGTCGATCAGGAACTCATCGCCTGTGACATAGCCCGTGGGGCCGTCCACGTTGTTGAAGGAATAAGCGAACGATTTGATGTTAGCTGCTTTCAGGAAATAGACGAAGCGCCCCAGGTTACCGTTGTCGCCCGTGGTGCTGGTGGTCAGCAGACTATCATAGACCTCCCAATTTCCCGTGCCCGTGACCGCCGGAAATTCGATGCGGTCTGCATAGCCGGGATTGTAGCTGCCGATAGCCGCTCCAGCCGCCTGTATGCGCGGTGCCAACCGCCGCCCAGCCGTCCATTTATAACGGAAGGCCAAGTGCGTCTTGGCCAGATCCGCCGTGGCCGCCGCGTTGATGGCGCTAAATTTCCAGAGGTCCGCCGTTTGGCTGGCAGTGGTGCCATTGCTAAACGTGGCGTCCCACGTGCTGACGTTCCAAAGGCTTTCCGAAATGTTCGGAAATCCCCAGCCCCACCAAGTGTTCGTGCCGCCCGCAATTTGCACCGGAGCCTTGACCACGCTGAGCCGCAGCACTCCCGCAGCTCCACCAGCGGGGGAAGCCACGGTGTTGTCTTCTTTAAAGACAAACGAGCCATCTTTCAGATCCGTGGTGCTATACCAACCGTAAGCCGTGACGGGGGCGGGATTGCTGTCCGCCGTGGTGGACGCCCCGCCCGCTACGGGCAACGTGATCGTCCGCGTGCGGTTAGCCGCCGTGCTCCAGTCCCAATCTGGGGCCGGGGCAATGCTGCCGCCTAACACGGCTAAGTTGTCGATCACATTGACCGCATCCGCAAAATTTGGCCGCAGTGCTAACGTGAATGCCGCATTGTTCGTGACCCGATAGCGCAGGGACAATTTCGTGTTCGCCAAGGTGGCCGTAGTGATCTTGCCATTATCCCAGTAACCGCTGAGATCAGCCTCTGGAGCGGAAATGAGCGCGGTGGTGGTCGGAGCACTCTGCGTGAGGTCATAGCGCAGCGCGCCCGAATTCCCCACGCCGATGCCCACTACTTCCGTGCCCGTCACGCTGGCACTCTGCCCCGCCGGAGCGGTGCCCGTAGCGTCCGTGCCTAACACCAACCAACCGCCCGCCGTGCGCATGCCGGACACTGCGGTGGAAACACCGCCGGGCGTGATCTGCGTGGTCTCCGTGCCGCCAGCCGCTGCATTGAAATCAAACGTCTGCACCGTCAACGCGCTGGGTGCGCCCGTCAGCCGCAGCGCAGCATTGATCTTGAACTCGGGAGTCTGGCTCGGCCCCCAGTTTTGCGTGGAGCTAGTGGGGCTTGCCAGCGAGTTCTGCGCTTGGATGGCAATGAGGTTTTCTCCCACCACCAGCAAGGTATTGGCCGCCCCCAGGCTATATTCGTTTAGGCCCTTTTGCGTCACTTCACTAGAGGCCGTTTGGTCTGCATAGGTAAATGTCTTCGCTCCGCCCATCTGCCCGCGCGCCACTTCCTTGCCATTTACAAAGCAGGTAAAGCCATCGTTGTAGTCCACCAGCAAGGTCACAGGATTCGTGCTCGCAGCTTGGCTGGCGCTGGCAGTGAATGATTTCCTCACATACAGTTGGGAGGTTCTATTCTGCATCGTAGTCGCCAGATTGGTGCCCAGATTGGCAAAGCCAAAACCCAGCGGAGCCAAGCCAGTGGTCCATCCGCCGTCGCTGTAGCCCACTTCCCACCATTGTTTCCCGGTGCCTAAACGCGGCACGCCTTGCGCATCCCAACTGATCTGGCGCGGGCTAGGCGACGCCATAAATTCATTCAACACCACGGCCCCCGCGCCATTATTGACGGGCAAGACGGTGATGGAAACGGTAGCCGCTGCGGAAGTCTGCGTGCCATCATTGGCGGTAAAGGTAAACGCATCCGCTCCCGTGTAACCGGTGCTCGGCGTATAAGTTAGGGCCGGGGCCGTGCCACTGAGCGAGCCATGGG
>JAYVOP010000224.1:0-5181 GCA_043757865.1 Verrucomicrobiales bacterium
TACCTGCCCATACGGCTCGCCGTGCATCCACCGCGACCAGCCGCTCGGCCTAGTTCTCCCCGACGCCAAGACAGAAGATGTTTGGGAGGTTTCGTTCGCGGGGAACGCAGTTCACTTCTCCAACGCCAAGCTTTCTGTCAACGTCACCAAAACCCAATGAGCGCGCAAACGCCTAACAATAATGGTTATCATTGGGCCTGAGCCCCAATGATAACCTTGGTTGAACGATTCCGGCTGATCGGATGACGCTTTAGATGCGGGGTGCGGCGGACGGTGCCTGCGTGTTGCGTTCCCGGTTAGGGGGATTGCTTTTGGGCGCTTCTGTTGCGTGCCGGGGCGCTGGCGTTTGGCCGGGATTTGGGCGCGTCGCGGGTGCTATTTGGTTCGACAAAAGTTTGCGGAATGCGGCTGGGATGCCCGTGGGGGCTTGCTTGGAGCGGGGTGGAGGGCTGTTTCCTAGCACGCTGGGCATGGGGGGCGGCACGCGGCAAATGTGCTTCGTTTGCTGTTCGGAGGCTCCTGTTTTGCGCGTTGAGGGTTCATGCGGTAAATGGTAATCCCAGGTTCCGCTGGATGGCTTCACCGGGCTTTGGAGCGTAGCCGGGCGGCCCGCGTCCGGCTTTGTTCGGACAGAGAAAATCCACTTGAACCGAGGGGCTCCTGACCGCTTTGCAAAACCATCACAATCTCCGACATCGGGCCATTTTAGGAGCGACTTGGGGTTAAAGTCCTGGAATCTCAACGGGGTTCCACCCTTCGGCTGCAAGCCCACTGTCAGCCCTAACGGCCCCAACGGGGCTAACGGGGCTAACGGTGAAAGCCCAAGGTGGCGCGAGGCCCGAGCGCCACCCTGTGACCCATGCGCCACAGGCTCCGCGCCCTAACGGGGCGCACGGAACATCCCCAGCACCAAAGCGCCATCCGTGGCCAATGCCTGCGTCCGTCCCGTTGGGCATCAGCGTCAACTTAGGGTTAAATGGAGCGCGGAGTTGAACTCCGCAGCATTTAGACAAGGGCGAAGAACCAGGGGAAATGCAGCTTGGCCAATGAAGCGGAGTGCAACTCCGCGCTCCATTTTTGCAGCACTGCGGCAACGATCAGCCCTAAAGTTGACGCGTCCGCCCCGTTGGGGCGGGGACTCTATTTGGACTGTGACCCAGGGTTCTGCTCGTGCCGCGCGCCACCCTGGGCTTTCACCATAAACGTCGGTGGCGTGGAAATCCCCCACAGGCTGTGGCCCGTTGGGGGAAACAGGCCGTGCGAGTAACTATTTTGTCCTGCACGCACCGGAGGATCTCGTCTCCAATGCTGCGCTCCGGCGGATTCATGCGGTAGAACCTACGAGGTCCGGCAGCAGGGGCTACCAGGCTGAAGCGCACGCTGCGGGGAATCCGCCGCGCGCTATTCGCCCCGGAGGGCGGCTAGTTGTTTTTGGAGTGTTTTGACGTCTGCCAGGAGGCTGCCTTTATCTGCGATGAGTTGGCTGACGGAGGATTCTTTCTTCGCAGCTAGTTTCCGGGCGGCATCCGCCTCGGCTTCCAAGTCCGCCATGCGGCGGCGGTCACGCTGGGCTTGCTCTTGAAGGCCCAAGGAGAGCTTGTGTTGTTGGGCTAGTTCTTTGCGGTCGGCGGCGTGTTGTCGGGAGCCAACGCCCCATAAGACCCACCCCATGCTGACGCCGATCAGGAGGCACGTGAGGCAGAGGAGGAATTGCTGAGTGATGAGGTAGAGCATGGGAAATGGAGTCAGGGAGAGGAGGGCTAGCGGACGCGGAATTCTAGCCGTCGGCAGGCGGCCCGGCCCGCCTCGGTCTTGAAACTGGCCACTGGGCGGCGTTCGCCAAAGCCTTTGGCGACGATCCGGGCGGGATCGATTTTCCGCCGAATCAGCCATTTCAAGACCGCGTCCGCCCGGGCTTGGCTGAGATTTAAATTCACCGTGGCGGAGCCCTTGTCGTCCGTGTGGGCCTCGATGGAGAGCTTCACGTCGGGGTGTCGTTCTAACACCTCTACCACCTGCTGGAGTTTGGCTATTTCCTGGGCTATGAAGTCGCGCTGAGTGGCCTCGAAATAGATCGTGCAGTCGATGAGTTGCACGGCGGCTAGGTCTTGGAGCAGGGGGTCTGGCACGGCCGCAATCTGGCTGCTGATGGCATTGCCATAGGTGCGTTGGAGACGCTTCTCGAGGGCGGTTTTGGCGCGGTCATCGGGCACGCGGGCGCTGAGGGTTAGGGTCTCATGCTGCCATGTTAGGGAGGTGGTCTGCGCAGGCGCGGCCACCACCAGCAGGCCAGTGAGGTAATCCGCCCAGCCCCGTTTGCGCAGGCCGCTGGGGAGGACTTCCGCTTGGTTATCAATCTCCCAGCCGGGATAGGTGGCTTGGAGGTCAGTGGCCAGTTCCCGCCGGATTTGCTTGGTGCTGAGCTGCCCCTGCACGGTCAGTTTCCCCACGCCAAAGGTGGCCGTCCAACTGGCATCCGGATCCGGTAAATAGCTGGAGTCCACGGTCACCTCTGCCCGCACCTTGCCCGTATGCCGCTTGAGGATGACGCCCGTGAGGCGATCCTTAGCAGCGGTCTCTGGCACCAGTCCGGTAAATTTGAGTCGCCCGTCCACGATCCCGAATCCTTGCAGGATAAAGGTGGGCTCCAGGCTGGGGATGTCGATCATGGGGTCCAGCACCGGGGCATAGAGCCGCGTGGGAGCCACGTTAGGATTCAGGGTAATGGCATCTTTCAATTTCACGTTAGGCAAGAGCGAGCCTAACTTTGTGAGCAATAATTTCCGCCCCTCCTCATTGGCTACGATGCCCGTGACGGCGGATTCCTCCTCACCCATTTCCACCCATAAGCTGGGTGGGGTGATGGTGTGGACTTCGGGCGTAAAGAGGGTCAGATTCGCCTTCACATTTTTATGATAGGCGTCCTCAATCGCAGCGGTCATGGTGATCTGTGCGGAGACGTTGCTGACCTCCGCCTCCACCAGCGGCATGGGTTCCACGAGCGCGATGTGGCTCAGCTTGCCGAGCTTTTGCAGGCTGGGCAGCGGGCGGAGCAGCGGCAGGATCCACTCTACAGGTCCGACCCTTTCATCTAGCTCACACTGGCTCGTGATCTTGGCTTTGGGGAAAAGTTTCTGCAGCGTCTCGGCGGCGGTGGTTTGCGCGGCCTCATTGGCCACGGTGCCGCTCAAAGTGAACTGGGGAAAGGGGGAGATGCGCACGTCCAGGCTGGGCATGGCGATGACTTTCAGATCCTCTGCGGCACTGTGGGGGTCCAGTTGTTGCACTTCTTTGGTGAGGGTTTCTGCGGCACTGGAGCTAGGGACATTGGCAGAGATGGTGAGGTTCCCGTCTTCCACGGTGACCCAGCGCAGTTGGTGCATGGTCTTGAGCTTGGGCACCATTTCCAATAAGTTAGACCAGAAGCCTTGGCCTGCCGCCTCGCTGCTTGTGATCTCCGCGTCTTGGGCGTGGGCCACCAGTTGATCCATCACCCCGTCTCTGGGCACTTCTGGAAAAAGGGCGCGAACCTTGGCGAGCAGGGCGTTCTTTTTTAGCTCGCTGGGCATCTCCCCAGAGACCTTGATGCTGCGGTGCGCAAAATCTAGCCGATAGGATACGGGCAACGACGGAGCCACCACCACCAAGGCCTGCTGGGACTCTACCCGTAAGCCCCAAAGGCTTTCCAGATGGCTGACCTTTTCGATCAGTTGGCGCTTGGTCTCCGCATCGGGAACTTTGCCTGAGAGCACGGCCACTGGGCCGATGAAATTCACATGCACCTCTGGCAACTCCATGCGCTGGAGAATCTGCCGCGTCTGCTCCGTTAGGTTGGCCTCAATCTTCGGCACGCTGAATAACTCCCCCAAGATGAAGACTCCCAGGAAGAGTTGCAGCGGCACCATGAGGCGCTGCCGAAATAGATGAAAAAAGCTAACCATCGAGCAAAGGTAAGAGCGGACTTGTGGGCGGAGTATTTCCGCAGATCGGCTGCTGACAAGTAAAGACTGGGCCGACTTACGTCGGTGGCTACGGTAAATGCACGGCCCGGTAGAAGAGCTTGGATTGCCCGCTGGTGGCGGTATCCGTGAGGTTTACGATGCCGCCAGTGCCGGGAATGTTCGTTTGCAATGTCGTCCAGCCGGAAAGGCTAGTGCTGCGTTGAATCAGATAGTTTTTCCCGCTCACGGTGGTGAGACTCAAGGTCACGATGGTGCCAGACTTGCTAGCCGAGAGGCGCAGGGCGCTGGCGAAGCTGCGGGGATCTGTGCCCGCGAGGTATTCTTGGAGGTTCGTAAAGCCGTCTTGATCCGGGTCCAGCGCGGCATCTGAGGCTAGGTTAGGATTCATGCCGTTGGCTAGTTCGTAGGCATCGGGGATGCCATCGCTATCGGTATCCAGGGTGCCTGCTGTGATCGTGAGGAGGTTCCCCGTGCTCGTGAGGGCTTGGCCATCCGGGTTGGTGATCGTGATCGTGCGTCCGCCCGCAGCCGCGCCAGCGGTGACGTTTAAGATGAGTTGCAAGGCGGTGGTGGTGACTGCGCTAACGCTAGCCACGGTGACTCCGGTGCCACTGACACTAGCCGTGAGGTGATTGGTAAACGTGGTCCCGGGCTCAAAGAAGGCGGACCCGCTGGTGGAGGTGCCGGTGAGCGTGACGACGACTGAGGTGCTAGGCGCAGCCACGCTGCTGGGCGAGCACGAGACGGGCAAGGCGGGCGGCGGGGCCAGGAGTTTCACCACTTGCAGGCCATATTGATCCGTGGCGTTGCAGAACTCTTGGATGGTCCACATGGACATGTCATCAGACGGGTCTGTGCAGGTCATGGAGTAGTCACCGAAACGCCGGTAGGACCCGCCCACGTCACTGTCCCCTGGGGGATTATAGGCGGTGGTGCTCGCTGTGTAGAGCACTGCGGCCTGCAAGGTTCCTAACGGGTCGGTGGCCAGCCGCCCGGCGGTGGCGGCATTGATGTATTCATTGGTGCCGGCGGTGCTACATCCTAGGGCCATGTGGCCTTGGCCAGAGATGGCGATACTGGGCATGAAGTAGCTGCGGGCGTTGGTGCTCGCATTAGAGAACAGCACCCCGTATTGGTTCACCGTGGGGGTGCCACTGGCAGGGATCAGCAGATCATACCAACGCACGGCATTCCGGTTGATGGTTCCACTGCTGGCCCC
>JAYVOP010000225.1:0-5174 GCA_043757865.1 Verrucomicrobiales bacterium
TTCGAGCGCCTGTTTGTGCCGGAGACAGCGAGTGATCGTAACGCGTTGTTAGCACGTTATGCGCAGAAGCGCTCCATCCTGGATTCCATTCTCCAACAAGCCACCACGCTGCAATCCCAGTTAGGCAAAGCAGACCAAACCAAGCTGGACGAATACCTCACCAGCGTGCGCGCCACGGAAGAACGCGTGCAGCGCCTGGAGGCTTGGGTGGACGTGCCGAAGCCGAGCATCGCCTCTGCTGGCTTGCAGTTAGCCAGCCAACCCGGCAATGCTCACGACCGTCCGATGTGGATCGATGTGATGATGGAACTTTCCTACCTAGCCTTCCAAACGGATGCTACCCGCGTCATTTCTTATGAGTGGTCACGCGAGGCGGGCGGCTATGGTGGCGGCGGGGAGAACCACCACGAACTGAGCCACCACGGCGGAGATCCCGGCATGTTAGCCAAGCTGGCGCAGATCGATCAATTTCACCTCAGCCGCCTCGGGCGTTTTCTCGATTTCCTAACCACCACGCAGGAGGGCGGCCACTCCATGCTGGATCACACCATCGTGGTCTTCGGCAGCGGCATGAACTCTGGGGACCGTGGGGATCATTCACCGAAAAATTTACCCCTGCTGGTGGCCGGCGGTCAGAAGTTAGGTCTCACCCACGGCCAACACCTCGCGCATCCGGGCAATACGCCGCCGCCCTTAGCTAACGTGCTCTTGACCGTGGCCCAGAAGCTGGGCGTGGAGACCGCGCATTTTGCCGATGCCACCAGCACTCTGGAAATGTGAACTTTAAAAATCATCTGAATACGTCCCACCACCACCCCGTCCGATGCCCCGCATGAAAACCACTTCTCATCTCACTCTCGCACTGACAGCTAGTCTAACGCTCATCAGTTGTGATCGCGCGCCCACCAAAACTGCCGAGGTCCCCAGCGCTACGGAGGCCACAGAACTAGCCGTCGCCCGCGCCCAAGCCGCCGAGGATAAGGCCGCCGCCCAAGTCCTGCGCGACGAAGCGGAACACCTCCGTGATGAAGCCGCGCTGCGCACGCAGATCACTCAATTAGCCGAATCCGCCGAGGCTCCCGACGCCCCGGCACCCGAGCCTGCGGCCCCAGCACCACTGCCTGCCGCGCCTCAGATGAAGCTGGCCGAGGACGAATCCTATCAACCTTTCTATAATGATCTTTCCTCGGACGGCTCGTGGATGAACTCCCCAGACTATGGCTATGTGTGGCAACCTAGCATCTCTATTACCATTAATGAATGGGCACCTTATGTGGACGGCAGTTGGTCTTACACGGACTACGGCTGGGCGTGGCAGAGCCCAGAGCGCTTTAGCCATATTTGCTATCACTATGGCCGCTGGACGCGGCTGCGGAACGTGGGTTGGGTGTGGGTGCCAGGCCGGGAGTGGGCTCCCGCGTGGGTGAGTTGGCGCTCTAGCGATGAGTGTGTGGGTTGGGCTCCGCTGCCGCCCGCAGCGCGTTGGCACAGCAGTCTGGGGATCAGCAGTTGGGTGGATGGCGTGTGCCATTTAGCGCCCAGCGCTTATGTCTTCGTGGCCACGCAAAACCTCTGCCATCCTTCTTGTAAAGAGGTGCTCTACCCCCGCCAAGACTGTGAGCGGCACTTCCTGCAATGCCGCAATGTCACTCGACTCACGCTCGCAAACACCAACGGTCGGGATGTCTATGTAAAGAACGAAGGCCCGCCCGTAGAGGCGCTCCGTCACACGTTAGGCGATCATTTCCGTGAGCAGAAAATCCACTTTGGTGATCAACGTCACGATGCCCCCCGCGTCCAGCCGACGGTGAAAGCAGGGGAACTAGCCATGAGCCATTGGACACTGCGTAAGGAAACGGACCACCTCGGCAAGCCCGCCACCATTGCCAAACAGCTCGACCGGGGACTGGAAATGAAGCCGGAAATTTCCGCTCCGCAGCAGGCCAACATCCAGAAAGTGATCGCCCAAGACGCCCAGCGTGCGGTGCAAACACTGACGCCGCCGCTCGCTACTAACAAAGCCCATAACAACGACCGTGGCCCCGGCCAAACTCAGGCTCCACCGCGCGCGAACGTCGTTAGAGAGCAATCCGCACCTGTCGTCACCAGTAAGCCCCCCCGCCCCGCCCCGCCGGCGCAAGGACCGCTGGAGCCCTACCACAAGCCCGACGTCACCCCTAACGTGGTCAACAACGAACACCTGAACCGCCCGAGCAATCCCCCGCAGCCTCCCGTGGCCTCAGTGAGGCCCAGTCCAGCGCCCCCGTCCGTCAATAATCAGCGCCCCATTGAGCCCGCAGCAGCCCCGGCGGAGCAACCCGCGCAAGCACCGATAGCCCAGCGCCAAGCCCAGGAAAATCAAGCCGCCGAGCAGCGGCAGCAACGGGCCGAGGCCCAGCAAAAACAACTTTCCCGCAAACAACAGGAAGAGGCGGACCGCCAACAACACCAAGTGGCGAGCCAACGTCAAGCCATGGACGAACAGCGTCAGCAAAAGGCACAGCAGGCCGACCAACAACGCACCACCGAGGCGCAGCAAGCCCAAGACAAACAACGCTTAGCCAACCAGCAACGCCAAGCTCAAGCGCAAACCGAAGGACAACGCAAACAACAAGCCGCCGTAGCCGACCGCCAAGCCGCCATGCAGCAGCAAGAGGCGAACAACGGCAAGCAACAAGCGGACACCCAGCAGGCCGCCTTGCGCCAGCAACAAGCCGAAGCTCAGCAGCAAGCCGACGCCCAACGCGCTGCGCAGCAAGAGGCCATGCAGCAAAAGCAAGCCGACGCCCAACGTAAACAACAAGCCGACGCCCAACGGGCCGCCCAGATGGACGCCCAGCGGAAGCAACAAGAAGACACCGCGCGACAGCAGCAGATGGAATCCCAGCGCCAAGCCCAACTAGACGCGCAGCGCCAACAGCAAGAATCCATGCGCCAACAACAAGCAGAGACCAGCCGCCGCCAACAAGAAGATACGCACCGGGCCGCTCAACAAGAATCCATGCGCAGGCAACAAGAAGACACCCAGAAGCGCCAGCAAGAAGCCACCAAGCCCCGCGCCAGCGGGCGTTAGGAGTGGAGCGCGGACTTGCATTTCGCAGCGGCACCTCTGCCCAGCCAACTGCTGCGGATTTAAAATCCGCTCTCCATCTCAGAGATCCACGGTGCGGCCTTCTTTAAAGGCCTGATCCGCAGCGAGCACGATGGCCAGACTGCTCACGGCATCTTCCATGTGGCTCGTCAGATCCACGTCCGTTAGGATGGCCTGGAGGAAATATTGTTGTTCCCGCAGGCAGAGTCCATCGTGGTCTGGCTCGTCTGTGAGATCAATCCATTCCGACTTCTTGAGGAACTTTCCATCCTCACCGCGGGCGGAGGAATGCACCTTCAGGCTTTCTGCCCTAGAGTGGGCTTCGATGTTGCCGCTCTGCCCTTCCGCCGCCCCAGTCTTGGCCACGATGCTAACCGCTCCGGCGGGGCCCCACACGTCTTTGACAAAGAATGCCGTCTCACTCGCCATCGGCCCCCAGCCCGCTTCATACCAGCCCACGGAGCCATCCGCAAAGGTCACTTGCAGGTTCCCATAGTTATACATTCCAGGCACTAGCTCATTATTTAATCTGGCACCGATGGCACTCACGCGCACGGGCTTGCTGCCCACCATCTGGCACATCACATCCACATAATGCACGCCACAATCCACGATGGGCGACATGCTGCGCATCAGCTCTTTATGGAAGGCCCACATTTCCCCATCGCTCTGCTGATTGAGGTTCATGCGCATGACCAGCGGCTTGCCTAACGTGCGGGCGATCTCGATGAATTTGATCCATGAGGGATGGTGCCGCAGGATGTAGCCGATGACCAGTTTCTTGCCATGCTGCTTGGCTAGATTCACGATGAGCTGCGCCTCGGCCACGGTCTCAGCAATGGGCTTTTCCATGAAGACATGGCAGCCTGCGGCAAAGGCCAGTTGGGCAAAGTGGGCGTGCGTGTCGGGGTAGGTATTGATGGAAACAGCGTCGGGCCGGGCCGTGCGGATAGCCTCGGCCACGTCTGAGAACTCTGGATAAACATTACCGAGCTCCGCATTCAGTTTTCCCCGGCTCGCTGGCCCCCGGCTCACCAATCCGCAGATCTCGAAGCCCGGCAGTTGATGATAGGCCCGCGCATGGGACACGCCCATGTGCCCGCAGCCGATGACAAGAATGCGAATGGGTGGAATTGGTTGATTCATAAATGCTGATTTAAAATTTACGTTAGATAAGATAGACCCACTAGCGTAGCGATCTCCGCTGCGGCGGCAAGTTCGCATTAGCGCTAGGCCCTCATTGCGCGAAGCGAAGGTAGTGCGAGACTGCTGCTTCGCACCACCTAGCCCGTCTTCTCGCAGAAGCGTTGGAGGGCGTGCAGGGCTTTGAGGGCGGCTCCGTCGTCGATGATGCTGCGGGCCTGCGTCAAGGCTTCTTCCCAGCTGTGGGCTTGGCCCGTGATCTGGAATCCGGCGGCGGCATTGACCAGCACGATGTCCCGTTGGGCTCCTTGGATTTCACCACTGAGGATGCCCGTGAGGATGGCAGCATTGGTCTGGGCATCGCCTCCTTTGAGATCGGCTAGCTGGGTGGGAGGGAGGTGGAGATCCGTGGGAAGGAGGATGGTTTCAGTAATTTTCCCTAACTCCATCTGGGCGATGTGGGTGGCTCCCACGGTGCTGATCTCGTCCATACCTAGGCCCTCGGCAGTGGTGCCGTGGACGGCCCACGCGCGCACGCGGCCTAGCGCGTGGAGGATCTCGGCATACATGCGGGGCAGGCGATCATCGGCTAGGCCGACGAGTTGGAAGTAGGGCTGCACGGGATTGAGCAGTGGGCCGATGAGGTTGAAAATCGTCTTCACGCCTTCCTCCGCTAGGCGTTTGCGCACCGGGGCGATGGCCTTGAAGGCGGGGTGGTAATTAGGCGCGAACATGAAGCCCACACCCGTTTCCAGCAGGCAGTTGGTAAATTGCCCCGGCGGCATGTCGATACGGATGCCCAGGGCCTCTAGCACATCTGCCCCGCCACTCTTGCTGGTGATGCCACGGTTCCCGTGTTTCACCACGTTGATGCCGCCGCCTGCGAGGACGAACATGGTGGTGGTGCTGACGTTGAAGAGGTCTAATTTATCTCCGCCCG
>JAYVOP010000226.1:0-19649 GCA_043757865.1 Verrucomicrobiales bacterium
CATAAAGCGCGAATCCTAACGTGGGGCCGAGCAGATTCCCCAGCGCCCAGGCGAGGCTCAGCGCGCCCAGGTAGCGGCCCCGCATCCGCTCGGGGGCCAACCGGGTGACGGTGGCATTGGTAAGTGGGAAACAGAGCATTTCCCCCAGCGTAAAGACGGTCATGCAGAGGAAATAGCCCACGAAGGTGCTGACGAAGGCATGGACCGCAAAGCCTGTCCCTAGCAAGACGTGTCCCACGGCCATGACCCGACGGGCGGGGAAGCGCTCGACCCAACGAGTGAGGGGCATTTCACAACCGATGATCCACACGCCGTTCATGGCGACCAGGATTCCGTAGATCTGCGCTGCGGGAAGCAGCCATGCCCCTAACGTGAGGGGCGGTGCTTGGCTGGTGACGGCCCGCTCATAGGTGGTGCTGAATTGTGCATAGATCAACGAGCCGAAGGCCTGCGCCACAAACAGTGCGATGAAACGACGGTCCGCCCGCAGCACCCGCCAAGCCTCGCTCCAGCGTGCGTCCATCTTGCTAGTCAACGTCCCGTGCGGCAGCAGCAAAGCCGCCACCAGTCCATAGCTGGCGGTGGTGAGCGCATCCCCCCAGAAGAGCCATTGTGGAGCCGCATCAATTAACAGCCCACCCAAGGCCGTGCCGAACGCAAAGCCCGCATTGATCGCCAACCGGGTCCCCGCAAACGCGCGCAGATGCAACTCCGGCGGCACCACATCCGCCACGAGCGCACTTGCTGCTGGGCCAAAAAAGCCCACGCTAAATCCGGCTAGACTCGTGAGTGTGAGCATGGCTGGCAACGTGCTCGCGCCCCCCATTAACCAGATGCAGCAGGCATGGCCGAAGGTGCCTAGCATGATGGACCGCTTCCTCCCAAAACGATCCGCGCACCAGCCTCCCACCAGCGTGGCCAGCAGTCCGCCCAAGCCATAGCCGCCCAGCGCGAGCCCGATTTCCCAATCTGGAAATTGGCGGCGGGTGAGGATGATGGTGAGAAACGGATATACGAACGACCCGCAGCGGTTAATAAAGATCCCGCACACCAACACCCAATACACTCTGGGTAAACTCCGCAGCTCTACCCAAAGCGAGCGAGGAGGAGTCTGGGAAGTAGTTAGGGATGACATGGCGAGGCCTCGGATAGCACGTGGGCTCGCAGCACGCAGCTTAGAAATAGTTGAGAAAAAACTTGAAGAAAATTACATACACCACACATTACCACATGACTTATGCCCTAACTAGAACCAGCATGGCCTTAGACCATGAAACCCTTCAAGCCTTGAAAGACCTCACCCTCCGGTGGGGCGTTTCCAAGGCCGAAGTCATGCGGCGGGCCGTCAAGCGCACCAAGGAGGAAGCTGATAAAGATGCCGCTCTGCCTCCCCCGCTGGAGGCTTTCCAGTGGTTGCAGAATGGTGGTGGACTGAACCCGCAAGAGGCCAGCGTTCTGCGGGAAGAAGTCCGCGAGGAACGCCAAGCAAAGCACTACTGGTGGGAATCATGATTCTGCTAGATACGAATTTATTGATCGACATGGTGACCACCGGATCTCCGCATCTGGCGGTGATCCTCCAGTGGTTGCAGGAAGGCAAGGAGTTAGGGGCCTCGGCCATTGCGTGGTCGGAGTTCTGTAATGGCCCCCACAGTAAGGAGCAAAAGGATGCCGTTTACGCCGTGTTAGGAAAACGTATCACTGATTTCACGTGGCAACAAGCAGAGCAGGCCTCGCGTCTCTTCCACCGCACGGGCCGCAGGCGTGGCTCGCACGCGGATTGCATGATCGCGGCCGCCGCCATGGTCCATGGCCACACCATGGCCACACGTAACATTGCGGACTTCGCGCGCTTCGAGCCCTACGGCTTGAGGCTCGAACGCGTGCCCACGGTGCAGTAGCGCATCGCCCTGGGCGTAGCAGCCGACTTTGGAGACCGGAGCTGTAGCGCAGCGTGCGAGGAGGTCATCGTAAGCCTCGGAACTCGGCTGCTACGCCCGTCCTACCGCCGCCTTGGGGCTTGCATTCGCAGGCGCGCTGTTCTGTGTTCCACCATGCCGTTCACGTTTCCTGCTCCCGAGCCACACTCTGCACGCCTGCGCCTGTTAGAAAATTTACTCCAGCCGAAAGATCGCGCGGGGTTAGAGGAATTATGCCTGCGCTCGGCGGCGGTCACGCGAAAACATTTCGGCCAGACGATGCGGCTCTTTGCCCCGCTCTATGTTTCTAACGAGTGCGTGAACAACTGCTCCTACTGTGGCTTTTCCCGGGATAACAATGCCATCCTGCGCGTGACGCTGACCATGCGGCAGGTCATCCAAGAGGCTCAGCATCTGGCGGCGGCGGGCTTTCGCAGTGTGTTGCTAGTGGCGGGGGAACATCCCCGTTTTGTCAGTGATGGCTACCTGGAGGAATGCATCCGCACGCTGAAAAAATTCATCCCCGCCATCTCCATCGAGGTGGGGCCGATGGAGGTGCCGGAGTATGAACGGATGGTGGCCGCAGGCGCGGAGGGGCTGATCGTTTACCATGAAACGTATGATCGTGCGACGTATGCACAGATGCACACGGCGGGGCCGAAAAAGGACTTTGATTGGCGGCTGGCGTGCCCAGAGCGCGGCTATGCGGCGGGCTTCCGTCGCATTGGCTTAGGGGCGTTGTTAGGGATGGTGGATTGGCGGGTGGAGGTGATGGCGCTGGCGGCTCATTTAGAATATTTACAGAAACATTGTTGGAAGGCGCACTACAGTCTGGCGCTGCCACGGCTGCGTCCGGCGGCAGGTGGATTCCAGCCGACACATCCCGTGGGCGATGCGGATTTCCTGCAAATGATCGCTGCGCTACGCATCGCGTTTCCTGACGTGGGGCTGAGCCTCAGCACGCGGGAGAGCCCTGCGCTGCGGGATGTGATGATCCCGTTAGGCATCACGACCATGAGTGCTGGCAGCCACACAGAGCCCGGCGGCTACACGGGGGCGGGCCAGGAAGATCTGCACCTCACGGTAAAAGGAAAACGGGTGGAGCGCTCGTGCGCTAACGGTCAGGATAAAGCCGAGGGGCAGTTCGATATTTCTGATGAACGCACGCCGCAGGAAGTGGCCAGCGCGCTCATGGCGCGGGGCTTTGATCCGGTCTGGAAAGACTGGGATGAGGCGATCCTGAGCCCGCTCTCCTAGCCTCTTCCCCCCAAATGAATCCATTTCTCCGTGGAGCCTTCATCATCGCGCTTGGCGTGGGCGGCAGCGGGGCGGGGATCTGGCTAGCGCGACGTCGGAAATGGGGCTGGAGCGTGGTGGCTGCGGGCCTGCTCGGGAGCATGGCATTCGCGCTAGCATATCCTCAGTGGGGCTTACGCATGCCCCTCTGCTGGCTGGTAGCAGGGCGCATGGAGTGTTATTTAATCGCGCTGTTAGCACCGCTGTTGGTGGCGTCGCTCACGGGCGTGGTGCACTCTGCGGTCTTGCGTGGGGTGATGTTTTTCGGGGCCGCCTTCTGGGTGCTCCACTTCGCCCTCTTGCCAGGCATCGGCAGTTATTGGACGCGAGAGGAACTCTGCGGGCTAAGGACGCACCTGGATTCCAATGGCGTCTGCACGCAGTCCACGGGCTATAACTGCGGCCCCGCCGCGCTAGTTACCGCGTTGCAGAAATGTGGCATCTCCGCAGAGGAAGGGGAGCTGGGCCTAGCACTGGAAACGAGTTATTTCAACGGCACTCCCGCAGACTTGTTGGCGGACTTCGTGAGCCAGCGTTATGGCAAGACCTTGCCGTGGAGCAGGGTTACTTCCAGGATGTCGAGGCCCTACGATCCGCCGATGTCAGCTTGGCCGTAATCAATCTGGACGGGCTGGTGCTGCATTGGGTCGTGGTGATGGAGGTCTTACCGGAGCACGTGGTGATCGGCAATCCGCTCTGCGGAAAAGTCACCCTAACACGGGAGGAATTCAACGAGCAATGGACTCACGTGGCAGTCCTGCTGCGGCGGAAGTGAAATGGTAGTGCGAGGTGGCCTCCAAGGTCGGCTGCTACTTAGTGGCGTGGAGCCTCGGTGTTTTTTACTAACGCATCCAGCGTGAAATCAATCTGTTGCCCACTGATGGCTAGTTCTGGGGCCAGTTGCACGCGATGCCGCAGCACGGGGCGCACGGCGGATTTGATGTCGTCTGGGATCACATAGCCGCGCCCGGCCATCAGCGCATACGCCTTGGCCACGCGCACTAGGGCGATGGCACCGCGCGTCCCCGCTCCCAGGCTGATCCCCTTGGCACTGCGGGTACCGCGCACGAGCCGCACCGCATAAGCCACCACCTCTGGCACGGCCTCCACACTAGCACAGAGATGCTGCGCCTGGAGGATGTCCTGGGGCTGGCAGAGCGTGCGCACGCGGTTGGCTTGCAGGCCATTGCCGGCGCGTCCAGAGGCCACGGCGGCCACGATCGTCTCCTCTTCCTGGGCGGTGGGATAGGTGATGAGAATTTTCATCAGGAAACGATCTAGTTGAGCCTCTGGTAAAGGATAGGTACCTTCTTGTTCAATGGGGTTCTGCGTGGCTAGGACCATGAACGGCGGAGGCAGTGGGAGGGATTCGCCATCGATGGTGACCTGGGATTCACCCATGGCTTCTAACAGGGCACTCTGCGTCTTGGCGGGTGCACGATTAATTTCATCTGCGAGGACAAAATTGGCGAAGACTGGCCCTTTGCGCAGCCGGAATGCCTGCGCGCCCATGTCGTAGAGGGAGTGCCCCATCACGTCTGAGGGCATGAGATCGGGGGTGAATTGGATGCGTTTGAAAATGCCGCCCATCACCTGCGCCAAGGCGATGACGAGGTGGGTTTTCCCTAGTCCTGGTAAGCCTTCTACCAGCACATGCCCACCCGCCAGCAGCGCGGCTAGCACTTGATCGAACACCGCCTGCTGCCCCACGAAAACCGTGCCCACCTCCTGCCGCACCGTTTGCAGCAGTTGCCCTGTGAGGGCAAAGGGGCTGGGCGGAGCAGGCGCTGCGACAGGGAGCGAAGAAGTGTTAGTATCGACAGATTCAGGGAAGTCAGTCATAGGGAAAGGCGGATGGTTTGTAAGTCTTGGAGGTAGGTTAGGAAATGGCGTGGATCTTTCACGTAGGAGGCATTCCAGGCTGCGCTCACGCGCTCGATTGGCAACTGGGAGGCGGCGGCTAGGTGGGTCACGATGGCGGACTCCGCAGTGTGCTCGTGGAAGCCGTGACGTTGGTAGAGGCATTGGCAAATGGCCGCGCGGATGGGCTGCAGCAGCTCCATCGTTTGTCCATGATTGAAGAGGAAATTCCCGCTCATGTGCAGGTGCTCCGTAAACTGCCGCAGTTCCGTGGTGCCCAGCGGCGTCAGCGGGCCGAAGCGCGGTAGGTTCTTCCATAACCAACCCGCGATTAGCACCACCAATGCGCACAGCGCCATCCAATAACGATTCCACAGCAAGCTGAAGAAGCCCTCTGCGGACGTGAAGAGAAAGCAGACGTGCGCCCCGGGCTCGTAGGAATCACTTTCCTGCTGGAGCAGCCGCACAAAGATCCGCGCATGATCGGCTAGATCCACATAGCGATTCCGCCATGGAGTCGCATTGCCAATGACAGTCACCCGCCCACCCTTCCACGGCGTGCTGAGGAGGAGGGAGGCTTCCGGGGTGCCAAAGCGTAGACTCACGGGCGTGGTGAGTTTGGCGCTATCCAGCGTGGTGCCGCCTTGATCTTGGAGGTGTAAAGTTTCCTCTTGGAACTCCGTTTCCAGATCCTTGCCATGTCCAAATCCTAACAGCCCGTGCGGCTCTACGGTTAAGCCCAGCTTCGCCAAAATGGGATGTAATTTAAAACCATCCGCGCCGGCAAAAATGTCTCGCAGGGAGCCGCCCCAGTCGTCCTGCCAATTCTCCGTGCCTTGGAGGAGTAGGATCAGATGCCCATGCCGCTTCGTCACCCAGTCTAGCACTTGCGCCGCGCTGGACGGCTTACGCGTGGCCTCCGCACTGACCACGAGCGTGCCCTGCCGGGGCAAAGTTCCTAACCCATGCAGCACCTCTGTCTCATAGCCCAGATCATCTAACATCCGCGTCAAGGCCAGGAATGGCTGCGTGCGCGCCTTCCCCTCATAGCCGATTTCACGGGACTCTTGATGGCTCGCACGTTGGCAACTTCCCAGCCATAGCAAAGCCGCGAGCGGCCACTGCCGCCCCAGCCTACCCGCAATCTGCAAGACATTCCTCAGAGTCATCGCCCGTGCCATAACGGAACTCCGCACAGCGCGCGAGGAATAATTCTCGGGAATGCCCCTGCGGTCCAGGCGCTAAAAGCATTTCTCATTGCCAAAGCGGAAAACTCCTTATAATCCCCCTCCCCCGCGCTCCCTGCCGGGGGCGTGCTCGTGTCCTAACGGATGATTACCGCACCTTTTTACACCTCCCTCCTACCCCTCCTGTCTATGAAAGCCACCGTCGAAAAACAAGCGAACTGCCAAGCCACCCTCCACATCGAAGTCCCGGCAGAGCGGCTCCAGGCCGCCCGTGAGGGCGTGCTCAATCTCTTTGCTAAGACGGCTAGTGTCCCGGGCTTCCGCCCTGGCAAAGCGCCTCGGGCCACCGTCGCCAAGCGCTATGAGTCCGACATCAAAAGCCGCGCGATGCAAAACCTGGAGCAGGAAGTGCTCCGCGCGAGCATCGACGAACAAGGGCTGAAGGTGATCAGCGTGGATGATGCCAAGCTGGATCTAGCGGATGATGGCTCGGCTAAACTTTCCTACACCTTAACACTCCAGCCAGAGGTCAACCTCCCAAACTATAAAGGCCTGAAGATTGAGGTTCAGAAGCTGGACATCACGGAGGAATTCATCGACAAAATCCTCGTCCGCCAAGCGGAAAATTTTGCTACCCACAAGGAGGTCACGGACCGGGCCGCAGCCATGGGTGACTTCTGTGAGATCGCTTACGAGGCCACCGTGGCTGGAGCCCCCATGAAGGATCTGCTCCCCGAAAGCGAGGCGTTCCTAGCCAACAATGTGGGCTTTCTATTCAAGTTAGAGGAAAAGAATTTCCTGCCTGGATTTGCCGCCCAACTCGTGGGTGCCAAGGCTGGCGATACCCTGGCCGTCACGGTCACGATCCCAGCGGAAGCGAACGCAGCCATCGCTGGTCAAGAAGCCGTTTATAAAGTCTCCGTTTCCACCGTGAAGGAGCAAGAGTTACCCGCCATCGACGACGCGTTTGCCGCGCGCCTGCTCCCTGACAAAAATCTGGAGGAACTCCGCGCCTTCATTCGCGAGCGCGTGGAGGCCGACTCCAACACCGCCCAACTCAATCAAAAACGCACCAACGTGCTCAGCGCCCTCACTGGCCAAAGTGAATTCGACGTGCCGAAGGCCATGGTGGATCGCGCTGCGCAACGCCGCATCAATGAACTGGTGAACTCGAACCTCCGCCAAGGCATCACCCAGGACATGATCAAAGAAGGCGAGGCGCAGCTCGTGGATGCCGCCACCAACCAAGCGGGGGTGGATGTGAAACAAGAATTCCTCCTGCTGGAAATTGCCAAAGCCGAAGGCCTGCAAGTGACCGAGCAAGATTACCTGATGCAGATCGTGCAGATCGCCCAGCAGAACAACGTGGCTCCTGCCAAGGTGCGAAAGCAAATCGAGAAAAATGGCCAAGCCAACAACCTCGCCACGGGTATCTTGCTAGAGAAGACGGTGCAGTTTTTGATTGATGCGGCGGAGATTGAGTATCGCACGGTCACGCCTGAAGAAGCCGAAGCCTCTGCTGAGGCTCAGTAGCCTATCGGCTAGATCACGCGGCGGAGTTGAGTGTCCTGGGGCTTGGGTGCAGGCTCTGGAAAATCCAGGGTATAATGCGCGCCCCGGCTTTCGTGGCGACTCTGTGCGGAGTCCACGATGAGCGCGGCCACTTGCACGAGGTTGCGCAGTTCTAACAACGGAGCCGTGATCTTGAAGTTCCAGTAAAATTCTGACACTTCCCGCTGGAGGTTTTGCAGCCGCATGGCCGCCCGTTGTAAGCGTTTGCTGGTGCGCACGATGGACACGTAGTCCCACATCAGGCGGCGGATCTCGTCCCAGTTATGATAGATCACCACCAGTTCATCCACGTCCTGCACATTGCCAGACTTCCATTTCGGCAGTTCTTCATCACTGAGGCCAGGGGCGGAGCGCACCTGGCCTAACGGGAATCGTTTTACCGCATCCGCCACCGCTTGATGCGCCATGACGGCTCCTTCCAGTAGAGAATTCGAGGCTAGTCGATTCGCCCCATGCAGCCCGGTGCAAGCGACCTCCCCGATGGCGTAGAGCCCACGCAGGCTGGTCTTTCCTTGCAAATCCGCCCGCACCCCACCGCATTGATAGTGCGCAGCGGGCACCACCGGGATGGGCTGCGTGGCGGGATCAATGCCCAGTGAACGGCAGGTTTTCAAGATGTTCGGAAAGCGCTCTTCGAGAAATTCTGGGGACTTGGAAGTCATGTCCAGATAGACGCAGGCGGAGCCCGTGCGCTTAATTTCACGGTCGATGGCGCGGGCCACGATGTCCCGTGGGGCCAGGGATTTGCGCGGGTCATATTTATGCATGAATTCCTGCCCGTCTTGGCCGATGAGCACGCCGCCCTCCCCGCGCATGGCTTCCGTGATGAGGAAATTTTTTACCGTCGGATGGTAGAGGCAGGTGGGGTGGAATTGCACGAATTCCATGTTGGAAATGGTGGCTCCCGCGCGCCAAGCCATGGCCACACCATCCCCCGTGGCGATCTCTGGATTGGTCGTATAAAGATAGACGCGCCCACAGCCGCCGGTGGCTAGCACCACGCGATCCGAGCGGAAAGTGAGCACCTCTCCCGTGCTGGCATGGAGCGCATAGAGGCCCAGACAGCGGTCTTCGGTAGCGAAGCCTAACTTGGCGGTGGTGATGAGATCAATGGCAAAATGGTCTTCATAAAAGGTGATGTTGCCCAGCCCCCGCGCCTTATCCAGCAATCGCTGGGCGATCTCCGCCCCGGTCGTATCCCCCTTGTGCAGGATGCGTCGCTGGGTATGTCCGCCCTCTCGCCCTAACACGGGCTCCCGTTTCCCGGCCACTTCGTGGTAATCAAACTGCACGCCCCAGTCCATCAACTCCGCCATGCGCTCCGGGGCTTGGCTGACCACCTCTGCCACCACCTCCTCATGGCAGAGGCCCGCCCCTGCATCCAACGTATCCGCCACGTGCTGGGGGAAAGAATCGTCCGCGCCTAACACGCACGCCACGCCTCCCTGCGCCCAAGCGGTGTTGCTAGTGGCTAGCTGGCCCTTACTCAGAAGCGCCACGCGGCCATGTTGGGCCGCCTTGATCGCAAAGCTCAAGCCTGCGATTCCGCTGCCGACCACGAGGAAATCAAACGTCATAGTTACTGATAGGAAATTTTGCTAATGCAGAGCGGGAGCCCTGCGCTAGCATCCTCAACACCTGTTTCCCGCCTCTGAAAACTAAAAACTTAGCCATCCGCGCATTCGCTCCTGCGAATTTATCGCTCATTTTCCAGACCTATCCTGCCGCGCCACCGCACGGGCGGGGCTCGTTAGGCGTGGGGATCACACTAGCCGAAGGCGTGGTGGCCAGCGTCACCCAGCCCACTGCCGCGCAACCTGCGGGGATTTATGTGGCGGGCGAGGCATGGGAGTTCGTCACGGTGTGTCACGTGCTCAGTGCGCTCCAGACCCCGCCCGTGCGCGTGGAGCTGACGGCGGCCTTTCCTTTTGGCTGTGGCTTCGGCATGAGCGGGGCCAGCGCGCTGGCCACGGCCTTGGCGGTCAATGAACTGCTCCAGTTAGGTAAATCTACGGCCGAGTTAGGCATGATCGCGCACGAGGCGGAAGTGGCCGCCGCCACGGGCCTGGGAGATGTGGGTGGCCAATTCAATGGCGGCGTGATGATCAAGACGGTGCGGTATCGACCGCTGCATGTGGAGCAGTTGACCGTGTCCGTGGAGACGCTGCACGTGCGCATCCACGGCCCCATCCACACGGCGGAAGTCATTGATAGCCCGGAGAAACTTCAGTTTATCAACACCGCTGGCCACACTGCGCTAACGGCGTTGGCAGCGCAGGGGGGCGAGTTGACGCTGGAGACATTATTTCAGATTTCCCATCAGTTTGCTGTAGCCTCCGGCTTGCTCACGCACCCCTCCATGATCCAAGCGATCCACGACATCCATGCTACAGGGGGTGCCGCCACCATGATCATGCTAGGCGAGGCCCTCGTCAGCACGATTCCATTTCCGCAAAGCCGCCCGGTCCACGTCGTTTATCAGGGAGCGCAGGTGCTCCGATCCACTGCGTAAAATTAACTTTCTTTGCTTCCGGGAAAATATGCTTGCCGCTGGAATCCGCTTTGGGGTATTAGCGGTGCATGAAAAATCTTGATCCCAAAGCCAGTCTGCCCACGCCCAAGCACCTTCCGAGAGTGGCCTTGCTAGTGGAGACTTCGAATGCCTATGCGCGGGGCTTGCTCAGCGGGGTAGAGGATTACATCCGCTGTCATGGTCCGTGGAGTGTGTATCTAGCAGAGCACGGGCGAGGAGATTTACCGCCCCCATGGCTGAAAGGATGGGATGGTGATGGCATCATCGCGCGGATTGAAAATCCCCTCATTGCCACTGCGCTGAAGTCCGCCCGACAACCCGTCGTGGATCTAAGTTCGCGTCGCCTATTGCCCAGAGCGCCTAGCGTGACGACGGATAATGAGGCTATCGCCCTCATGGCGGTGCAGCATTTTGGCGAGCGTGGATTCCATCATGTCGCGTTCTGTGGCGATGCGCGATTTAGCTGGTCCACGGAGCGCGGGGAGCATTTCCAACGCTTGGCCAGGGATCGCCAGTTGAGTTGTCAGTGGTATCAGCCGCAGTCCGCAGTAGATACCGCCGGGGATGCAGAGACGGAGCGCATCGCCACGTGGCTGCTAACCCTGCCGCGTCCCGTAGCCATCTTTGCATGTTATGATGCGCGCGGACAACAGGTGTTAGACTCGTGTCGGCGGGCGGGGCTCAGCGTGCCTGAGGAGGTAGCCGTGCTCGGCGTGGACAATGATGAACTGCTTTGCGCGCTGTCTCCGCCACCTTTATCTAGCATCATTCCGAATGCGCAACGCGCTGGCTGGAGTGGCGCGGCCATCCTGCATCGGCAGATGCGTGGAGAGCAGGTCCCTCCGACTCAGTTGCGCGTGGAGCCGCTGGGCGTGGCCACGCGGCAAAGCTCCGACACCCTAGCCGTGGATGATCCGCAGATCGCCCGCGCACTCCGTTTCATCCGCGAACATGCCTGCGATGGCATCGGCGTGGGAGAAGTGCTGCAAGCCTGCCCCATGGGGCGACGCAGCCTAGAGCAACGGATGCGCGCGATCATCAATCGTAGCCCACATGAGGAAATTTTCCGAGTGCGCATGAACGTGGCTAAAGAGCTACTCTCCGCCACCAAACTCAAGATCAGCGAGGTGGCGGAGCGCTGTGGCTTTGTGAATATGGAATACCTCAGCGGAGCCTTCCGCCGGGCCACGGGGCATTCTCCCAGCGAATACCGCAAGCTCTACGGTCCGCGTAATTGAGCTAGCAACGATAGTCCCCTCCGACGCTAAAAAAACCAAACAAATGTCATCGGCACTCGCGCCACTACTGCATAACGTCCCACCCACCATGCAAACCACCCCTACTAACTCCCCCGTTATTAAACAACCTGATCCCGCCTGGAAGGCTTGGTTCGCCAAGCACGGTTCCCGGCTCCTCATGTTCTGTCGTCAGCAAACCCGCACCGAGGCCGATGCTGAGGACGTGCTCCAGGACGCCATGTTTCGCCTTTGGCGCTCTGGCATGACGGAGGTAGATGAGCATGGCGAAGCCTGCCCGAGTCTCCCCGGAGCCTTCACCCAGATCCGCCGTTCCGCCATTGATCAAGCTCGTAAAAACATCCGCCGCGCCAACCGTGAGGACCGCGCCTTGGAGATGGGAGAAATGACCGACGTGGTGTGGTTCGATAGCACCTTAGAACAAGACGAACGAGCCGCCGCTATCGAGACCGCTATGAAGACCTTGCCAGATTACTATCAAGAAGTCATCACGCTGAAAATCTGGGGTGACCTTACCTTCGAACAGATCGCAGAGACGCTCGACATTCCCATGAATACGGCAGCCTCCCGCTACCGTTATGCGCTGGAAAAACTCCGCCGCACCCTCACGCCAGCTAAACTCGCCTAATTTTTTTCCACTTTCATTTCCTATGAACTCTAACGAAGACCAAATGATCGCCCAGCTCGAACGCGAACTCCTCAGCCTCGCGCCCTTGCCACCAGACCCCGCCCTGCTCCTCCGCCTAGAGCGCACTATGCATGATCCGGTGTTGGATCGCGCCCCGGCGGCGGCTAAAGTGATTCCTTTCCGCAAGCCCCAGCCTGCGGCCATGGAACACAACCAACCAAACTGGAAGCCCTGGGCCGCCGTGGCCGCCTGTGCCGCCGTGGCCACTGGGGCCGTCACCTGGAAGCACGGTCAGATCCAAGCCCAAAACGCCCTAGCCGCTAGCCCTAAGTTCATTTCCAGCCCCGTCCAGAGCCAGCTCCAACGCGTGCAGCAAGGAAACCTCATCCTGGATCCGAAGGGCGGCTTGATGCGCCAAATGCGCTTGGAGATTAACAACCAGCAGCATTTCGAGGATCGCGTGAATGGGGCTTTGCTGGAAATCCGTTACCCCACCACTCAGGAAATCCTCGTCGTGGAGCCCGTCCAATAACCGTTTCCCTTCCCATGCACGCTCCCATCCGCCTTCTGAGTCTGGCGCTCTGGTGCGGCCTGTCCCCGGCCCCCGCTGGTGCTCCCGCTGCGCCCACGCCTAAGCCCTTCCTGGGCGTTCACATCGTCTCCGTGCCCGCCCCCGTGCGCGCGCAAACCACGCTGGCAGAAGGCACGGGGCTTATGGTGGACTTCATCATCCCGGACTCCCCCGCAGAACTCGCAGGCTGCAAACTCTACGACATCCTCACGAATGTGGGCGATCAACAGCTCCTCTCCAGCGAGCAATTCACCAACCTCATCCGGTCCAACAAGACCGGAGGCACCGTAGCCCTGGGCATCCTCCGCCAAGGCCAAGTGCTCTCCTTAAATGCGGTCCTGGCCGAAGCCCCAGCAGTGGAAAGTTCGGAAAATGTGGAGGCGCTCATCGCGCGGCTGCGCACGCAGCCAGCCACAGAGACTAAACCCTCGGCCACCAACGCTGCGAGCATGAAAATGTCCGATGGGGAGGGAACGGTGGAAATCGCCCGACTTGACAACCAAGCCACCGCCATCGTCAAAGACGCGCAAGGCCAGACGCTCTTTACAGGCCCGATCAATACGCCAGCAGAGCGAGAGTTGCTGAAACCAGAAGTCCGCGCCCGCATTGAAAAGCTGGAGGCCTCCGCCCACGCGGTTAGCCATTAGACTTTGGCTACTTACTAAACGCCGCGTTGGTCTTATCTCCGCCGCTGAGCACGTAAGCCACTAGGTCCAGGATCTCTTCCTTGCTCAGCATGGCTAGCAACATCGGCGGCATGGGGGACACTTTGCTCGGCTCGATGCTCTTGACCTCCTTGCGGTCGATGCGCACTTGCAGGTTAGGATCGCTAGCATCCGTGTTGAGTGAGAGACCATCGCCATTGAGATTGACGACCACTCCACTCACCATTTCCCCGTTGTTTTTGGTCACGATGATGGGGGCAAATTGTTCGTTGATGACCTTGCTAGGATTGATGATTTGATCCAGCAGATCGTGCGTACTGTAACGGCCCCCGGCCCCCGTTAGGTCTGGGCCAGTCATGCCCCCTTCATTACCAAAACGATGGCAGGCGAAGCACGCCGCAGCGGTAAACATCTGCCGCCCGTGGTCGAAGTTCCGGCCTTTCATACCGCTCTGCGCAGCGGCACTCAGTTCCTCCAACGTCCAATTGGTCGGCGTGCGTCCGACCAGCATCGTCCCAAAATTTTCCAGCGCAGATTTACGCTCGGCCTTCTTCTCAATGAGTTCGGCAAACTGCGTCTTTTCAGCCTCGGTAAAGGTTTCCAGCGTATCCTTGCGGATGAAGGAAATGAAAATATCAAAGCTGGCCCCACCCCGGAAGTTGGCCGCTTTGAGGAACCAATTCAACTGTGCGGTGCGCAATTCAGGCGTCCATCCCGTCTTCAGGAATCGCAAACTGCGGGCGTATTCTATCTGTGGCTCTTGGCCAGAGGCCGCTGCGATGAGCGCCATGCCTTTGGCTGCCGTGTTCGGAGCTTGGAGGTAAGCCAGCGTTTCCGTGAGCAGCCAGTTCAGTTCAAAGTTATCCGCAGGGTAGGCGGGGTCCAGCTTGGCGATGATCTGGGCGACGATGGCATCCGCTGGATTGCCGAAACGATGGAGGATGATTTCCACTAGGCGGACGTAGGCGAGGCGTTGTTCGTTGGTGAGTTTGGTAAAATCATATTGCAGCAACACCGCTAGGATTTCATCGCGGATGGCCGTGTTCACCACGTCTTCTGGCTTGCGATGGATGGGGCAGACGCCCGTGCTTTCCACCAGTGGATAAAGAATTTCTAGCTGAGCCGTGAGATTCGTTTCCGCCAGGGCCTTGGCTTGCCATTCGGCCAGTGGCTGATGCGCGATGGCGATGCGTGCAGCCCAGCGGATAAAGCGATCCGGGCTCCTCAGATGCGGCCAAGCCGTGGCCACCGCAGCAGGATCTTGATGACCGTGAAAGGCCTCTAACTGATGCCGCAACGTGCGCGCGGGATCGGCCTGGGGCTTAGCATTAATGGGCGCGGTGGACTCACTGCCGTGGTAAGTCACGCGATACAATCCCGACTGCACTTTCCGCCCGCCGATGGCGAAATACATCGCCCCATCCTTGGGGTGAATGATGGCATCTGTCAGCGGCAACGGACTGCCCGTGAGGAACTCTTCTTTCACGCCCGCATAACTCGTGCCCTTAGCATTGAGCTGCACGGCATAGAGTTTCCCCCAACTCCAGTCGCAGATAAACATCGCCTGTTGATACTTGGCAGGAAACTTGGCCCCATAGCCAAAGGTCACGCCCGTGGGCGAACCCGGGCCGATATTCAAGGCCGCCGGGAGGTTATCGGCATACCACTCGGGATACTTGCCCGCGCCATTCCGCCAGCCGTATTCCGCACCACTAACCACATGGCAGATGCGTGTGGGGCGATACCATGAGGTGTTGAAATCATACTCCATGTCCGCATCGTAAGTGAAGAGTTCCCCCTCGTGATTCACCGCCGCATCGAAAATATTGCGGAAGCCAGAGGCGTAGATCTCGAAGTTTTTCCCGTCAGGACTCACTTTATAAATGATGCCGCCAGGAGCCATTACATCGCGATTGTGGCCCCGTCCATCGGGCATCCGCGTCAGCAAGTGGTCATCGCCCCAGAATTTTTTCACAGGTGAGGTGGGCACGGTTTCCGTGAGTTTGGCGTTATTTCCACAGATGAGGTAGAGGCCTTTGCCGTCTGGCGTGAGCACGACGGCATGCACGCCGTGGTCGCCACTGGACTCGATGGCGCGCAGCAGTTCCACCTTGTCTAACTGGTCATCGCCATTGCTATCCGTGAGGCGATAGAGGCCGCTGGGGATCTTCTTTTCATAATCGTTCACGCCCACGTAGAGCGCGCCAAAGGCAAACAACATCCCGTTCGTGGCGCGGATGTCGGCAGGCACTTTCACCACGTCTTCCGGCTTCAATGCTTGGCCCGGGGCTGGTGGCGTGAAGCGGTAAAGGATGCCGTATTGGTCACTCGCATAGATGCGCCCTTTATCGTCTGCGCAGAGATTCACCCACGATCCTTGCTCGCCACCGGGGACGGAATAGAGCAGTTCCACCGCGAAATCTTTTGGTGCTTTGATGCGCCCCACGGGCGTGGCCGTGTTCTCACCCACGGCATTCCCTGCATCAGGAGCTTTGGGCTTAGGAGCGGGCTTGGGCTTGGCGGCGGGTTTCGTGGGAGCCTTGGCGGCCACGGGTTTTTCAATCCGCTGGGCATCGCTCGGCACCACCGCCTTTTCAAAAGAACTCACACCGCCGTCGGGCAGCGCTTTCAATTTCACATCCTTGATCTGCACGTTCATGGCCGGACCACGGTGAATCTGGAATCCTACAAGCCCTTCCATGGCCCGGGCGGACGCATCGAAATCTAACAGGTCGATGGTGACCTTACCGTCCAGCTTATGGATTAAATGATTCCCGTTAGCGATCACGGTGTATTCATGCCATTCCGCCACGTCCGCAGGCACCGCATCCCGCTCCGCCACCAACCACTTCGCACCTTGCGGGTCGATGACGACGCTCTGCCCATTCTGCACCAGGATGCCGCGGGCCCGCTCTTCATAGACCATGGCATTGTTCGGCTGGGCGGGGTGAATGTCGCATTGATAGCCGCTCATGGACCATTTTCCCACCTCCGGCAGTTCCTTGCTGCGGTATTGGATGCCCGTGTTGTTGCCCGCTTGTTTGACCATGGCGTGCAGCTCGAAATTCTTCACCACGCCATCGCGCCAGATCAGGAATTGATTGTATTCCATCTGCGCGGGCCCCGTAGTCTGGCCGGTGATGCAGCCATCCTGCACGGACCACAGCTCCGGGTTGCCATCCCAGCCGGTGAGATCTTTCCCGTTAAATAACGAACGGAATTCCTCCTCGGCGGCTAGGGCCGGGGAAACCATCAATAAAATAGCAGTGAGCGAGGGCAGTAATTTCATAAAATATTGGAGGTTAGTAACCCCGCCCGGCATATTCCCGCCCGGGCAGTTGGCGGTAGTCATATTTCTCCCGGGGATCGAAGAGGAAGCCGGGCGTGGCGGAGAGGCGCTCCCATTTCGTAAGCACGAATTCTGGGAGCATCAGATCCGCGTTAGGATCATAAATGGTGCGGCCAGAGTAGCTGCCATACAGGCGGTATTCATGGTTATGATCGAAGCCATGCGCAGGGCCGGAGTCCGGGGCCTCGGGCAGGCGGTCTGGCTGCTGGGCATTGCGCTCATTGATAATCGTAAGTTTGGCGGTATCCCAGAGTTGGCCGGGGCGGCGGAGGTAGCCCCAATAGCGCGTCCGCCAAGTGTAGAAACGACGCCCCACGTAAAAGTCTCCATTGGGCTCCGCGCGGATCTGCGCGTCCCGCACTTGCTTGATTTTGGGGTCGAACGTCTCACACGAGGTAAGGCTGAGCCCCAGCAGCACAGCGGTAGTTAGGAAAAGGCAACGGAGCAGGAAAAGGGAGCGGATCATGGGCGCGATAAAACGCAGATGCCCAGCGCAAGTCAAATGAGAAGGTGCGGCGGGAAATCTCCCTAAGATCCCTGCCCGCCGCGCGTTCTCTAGTGCGGCTGGACATCCGGCGGGCCTGTGCTTAGGCTGCGCGTCCTTTACTCCTCATGTGTCGCTTCACCTTTCTGCTCTTCTTCCTTACTGCTGCGTGGCTCCCTGCGCAGCAGCCCGCTACGCCTGCGGTCATCATTCCCAAAAACGAATCTGCCACAGAGGAAAATGATCCCGCGCACCAGCCCCCGCCGGATGCAGAGGCGTTGCAACGCTCACTGCAAAAGCTCTCGGATCACGAGTATCAGCTCGGCTCCATGAAGCTGGATCTGGGCGCTAAAGCGCTGCGATTTCCCGCCCTGATGAAGATTGTCAAAGGCCCCCTGGAATACCTCATCGTGCATGAAAGCGGCAGCGCGCACGAAGCGCTCTTTGTCACCAAGGTCACTCCGTTCGAGCTTAACGTGGCCCTGCTCCTGCTCGGCTTCAAACCCTGTGAAACCTTCTTTACGAAAAAGACCCCAGACAGCTATCCGCAGCCCCTGCCGCATCCAGAGATCAAGCCAGAGAGCAGCTTCAACGTCCTGGTAGAATGGACAGACGCGGCGGGCAAAACCCAGTCCGCACACGCCGAGGAATGGGTCTTCAATCTGGCCACGGAGAAAAAAGTCCTCCCCGGCCCGTGGGTCTATAATGCGTCCTTTCTCACAGAGGAAAAGCAGCTCGCAGCGCAACTCTCCGGCAACATTCTTTCCCTCTACATCGACCCCGTGGCCCTGGCCAACAACCCCCGCAAAGGCAACGAGCAAGACGACATCTGGGACAGCCGCCCCGCCCTCACCACGGAAGGCACTCCCGTCACCCTCATTTTCCAATCTCCCAAACCCAAGAAATAACCTCATGAAACGCGCCCATTTTCTCACGCTGTGCCTCGCCCTAGCCGCTGGCTCCCCCACCCCCACCCTTTTGGCCAAAGATCTCGCCCTCAAAAACGAGGTCCAAGCCTCCCTGCAAAAGGGCCTCGCATTTTTGAAAGGCAAGCAACTGGACACCGGAGCCTGGGGGGATCCCGCCGTGCCCGGCACCCAGCCTGCGCTCACCGCGTTGAATCTAATGAGCCTGCTTGCCGAACCCGGACGGGATCCCGCCACGCTCAGCACCCCCGCACGGAAAGCGCTCGACTATCTGCTCGCCACCCAACAACCGGATGGCGGAATCTATGTAGATAAAGCCCTCGCCACATATAACACCAGCCTCGCCCTCACCGCCCTCTGCCTCTGCCCGCTAGATGCCCGCACCCGCAGCGCTGCCATCAAGGCCCGGAGCTTCGTGATCGGCCTGCAAAGCAACTTCGACGCCAAAGCCCAGCCCAGCAAAGACGGCACCTTTGATAGCCCGTATAACGGCGGCATCGGCTACACTTCCAAGACCACTTACTCCGATCTTTCCAATACTCACTTCGCCCTGGAGGCACTTTACTATGCTAAGAACCTCTTTGTCGATAGCCCCGTGGCCGCCACCGAGCCGAAGCTGGATTTCGATGCCGCCATCAAGTTCGTTTCCCGCTGCCAACACCTGAAGGCCACCAACGACCAGCCGTGGGTCAGCGAGGACGCGGCCAATCGCGGTGGGTTCGTTTACCGCCCCGGTGAAAGCAAAGCGGACAACGTGGCCCTGCCGGACAACAAGCAAGCCCTGCGCGCCTACGCCAGCATGAGCTACGCGGGCCTGCTCAGCTTCATTTACGCCGACCTCAAGCCCACCGATCCGCGCCTCACCGCCGTGAAAACATGGCTGGGGAAAAACTACTCTGTCTCCGAGAATCCCGGCATGGGGGCGCAGGGGCTTTATTATTACTACCACACCATGGCCAAAGCCCTAACGCTGGCAGACATGGACGAATTCCCCCTAGCCGACGGCACCAAGGTCAACTGGCGGCTCGACCTCTCCAAGGCTCTCTTTAATGCCCAAAAGGCCGATGGTTCCTGGCTCAACGACAACGCCCGCTGGATGGAGAAAGACCCCACCCTCTCCACCGCCTACGCCTGCCTGACCCTCGCCCATCTCAGCCAAGGACTCTAAATGCAGATCACCCTCAACGGGCAACCGCACCCCCTGCCCGCACCCATCCCACTGCCAGAACTCCTGCGCACCTTAGGCTTCACGGGCCGCCCCGTCCTCGTAGAACTGAACCACCTTGCCCTCCTCAGCCCAGAGCACCCCACCACCACCATCCACCCTGGAGACCGCGTAGAGGTGATCCAGATCGTAGCCGGCGGCTAACGCCAAGGCTGGGAACGAGCCCCCGCCGTCCCGC
>JAYVOP010000227.1:0-5152 GCA_043757865.1 Verrucomicrobiales bacterium
AAGGGCACGGCGGCTACTTTAAAGGCCAGCCCGACGAGGATCAGCGCCAGGGCGAAGAGCGCGGCGGTCTTGTGCTCGCAATGGATCAGGGCGTCTCCAATGGCGGCTAGGTTCGTCTGGCCGGTGACGCCGAAGAGCCACGCTAGGCCATAGACGAGGAAGCCAGTGCTGAGGGCTCCGAGCACGAGATACTTGGTGCCAGCCTCCAGCGACAGCTTATTTTTCCGCTGATAGGCGACCATGACGTAGAAGGCGATGGTGATGAGTTCCAGGGAGACGAAAATGCTGGTGAGGTCCGTGGAGGAGGCCATCCACATCATGCCGGTGCAGATGAAGACGGGCAGGGCGAAGAACTCGCCAATGGCCGGGCCACCGCCTGCGCGGGCGGAAAATTTCTCTAACACCGGGGCGTAGTCCAGGCTCATAATGAGCACGAGAATGGTGCAGACGAGCGCGAGGCCTTTATAGAACAGGGCTAGGCGATCTGCGGTGTAGAACGTCCAGAAGGGTGTGCTGCCCTGGCAAGTGCAGGCGAAGGGCAGCAGGCACAAGGTGGCAGTGAGGCCGATGATGGCCGCGTAGCCGATGCGGCGTTTCTGGCTAGGGCCAGTAAAGGCTTCGGCCAGCAGCAGCAGCAGTCCTAACGACAAAGTGACGATTTCCAAAACGTAAGCAGGCATGACGGAACAGAAGTGGGGCTGGTTAGGGGATCGCGAGTTGGGCGATGTGATGCAGCACGGGCTGGGCGAGGTTCATGAGCAGCGAGGGATAAAAGCCGACCACGAGCAGCGCTGCAAGGAGGAGGAAGAGCGGCAGTCTCTGCGCTAAGGTAAGCGCGGCGGGATCCGCTGTGGGGAGTTCTCCCGGCGGCCCCAGGAACACGCGGCGGTAAGCCCGCAGCATATAGACAGCGGAAATGACCACGCCCCAGAGCGCGCAGATGGTGGTGATCTGGAGCGCAGAAATATTCCCAGCACAGCCTTCAAAGCCGCTGAAGAAGACGCTGACCTCAGCGGGAAAATTGGCAAAGCCCGGCAATCCTAACGACGCCATGGCCGCCATGCCGAAGAGGAGTCCTAACAGCGGAGCACGCTTGGCTAGGCCACCCAGGCGGCTCATTTCCACGCTGCCAGTGATGCGACGGACCTCGCCCGCCAGGGCAAACAACAACGCGATGGACACGCCATGCGCGAACATTAGCAGCACTGCTCCCGCATAGCCAGTCTCGCGAAACGAAGCTAGGCCGAGGAAAACGTAGCCCATGTGCATCACACTGGAATGGCCGAGCACTTGATCCAAGTTTTTCTGCGCGATGGTCACTAATCCAATGAGGATAATATTGCCCAGCAGCAGCCAGAGCATCACATGCTGGCAAGCCTGCGCGCCCGCTGGCAGTAGCGGCAGCGCGATCCGCAACAAGCCGTAGAGGCCGAATTTTTTTAGCACCCCCGCATGGAGCATAGCCACTGGCGTAGGCGCGGCGGCATACGCCGGAGCTGCCCAAGAGTGGAAAGGAAACAGGGAAATGAGCACCCCGAAGCCGATGAACAGCGTGAGAAAAATGGAGCGTTGCGTGCCGACATCAATCAACGCCGCGCCTGCTTGCAGCGAGGCTAGATCAAACGTGAGCCCGCTAGCAGGGCTGGCCTTGAGCACTAGCCAGAGCAGTCCCGCCAGCAAAATCAGGCTGCCTAGGCCGAGGTAAATGGTGATCTTCCAAGCGGCGTGCAGGCGGTTTTCCCGGCCACCATGGCCGTAAAGACCGATCATCAGGAAGGTGGGGATGAGCGCTAACTCATGGAAGGCATAGATAAAGAACACGTCCGTGGTCACAAACGCACCCATGGCCCCGGCGGCAATCAAGAGGCAGGAACCGAACCACATTTTCTGGCTCACGAGGTCTGGCGGCTTGATCCAAATGGCGCAAAACGTGACTAGCGCAGTGAGGATGACTAGCACGAGGCTCAGCCCATCCAACCCCACGGCCAGGGCCACGTGAGGCGACTCCAGCACCGTGCGGCTAGCGGTAAATTGCATCCCCTCAGCCCCTGTGGGAAAGGCGGCCCACAGTCCTAACGTGATCGCCAACAAGGCCGCAGCAGCCGCTAAAGCCGTCGCACGCGCAGGGGCTCCGAGCGCAATGCCGAGGGCGGCCAGGATCGGGAGAAAGATCAGTAAATCAAGCGGACTCAAGGGGAGGAGAGGGGTCAAAGGTGGGCGGTTTTCCCTAGCGAAATAAGCACCGGGAGACGAGCAGCCGACTATTGCTACCGCCAGAAATCACCAGCAAGCTCTATTTGTGAAAAATTTCACAAGCTCGCTCAGAGGGGGCCGGAATGGGGCTGCTGGCCTCCGCTCAAACGGATGGCGGCGGAGCGCTGTGTGGAGCAACGCTGGTCCGCCGTGGGACCAGTGTGGCGATAGCCCGCTCGTCTATGGAGTTTGCTGTGGGTGACTCGCGCGGTGCTATGCTGCACGAGCGGCCTGACGGCACACTCGTCCCACGGTTGCTTGCACCTCCCAGAATGAACCTAACGGGATCGCTAGGGTGCGCTGGAATAAGCCTGCGCTCGCGCGCGGAATTTCAGTTCCTCCGGCCACACGGCGGGTCTCGGTGCGCACGGCGTTGAGCGCCAGGCGCACCGTTTGCCGATGCAACCATGCCGGCACGATCAGCTCCGCAGGCAGCACTGGGCCTTGCGGGCCAGTAGGATGAAGACCGCCTGCGCTACGTCTGCCGCCAAGTCGGCGTGGGCTCCTAACACGCGTGCAACGGTCGCTGACACGGCGGGTAAATGCTGATCCACCAAGCGGTGGAAGGCGGTGGTACTGCCGGTGGTGGCATAGTCTGTGAGGGCTGGGTCTGGCGTGATGGACATGGGGAAATGGTGCGGCTGGGCAGGGTGAGCAGTGCTCCACCATTACATCACCGCTGCGGGGTGGGGGACGACAGAAATATTATTTCCCTGCCGCCTCGCCTAACGCTAGGGCCTTCCACGCGGCACTGATATCCGCCACTTTCCGGGTGAAAATTTCCGCTGCATAAATGGCTTCTTCCTGCTGCGGGTCCAGATCTGCGGCCACCAGTGCGAGGAAGCCTGCGAGTCGGGCGGCATTCGGTTCGGAGCGTGCGCCTAGCAGCTTAATCAAGCGCACTGCGCCCTCGGCAAAAAGTTGCGGACTCTGCGGCAGGGCTGTTTCTAGCACTTCCGTGCTGCCCTCCCCTAGCATCGCATTGATGCGCTTGGCGATCAAATTTTGCGGGTCCACATGCAATGCTAGGGAAAGATACCGCCGCGCCCGCAGCCGGCTTTCGGCCTTCCCTGCGCGGATCTCCGGGGCTAGCTGTTGATACACATAGAGTCCCAGGAAATTAGCCACTTTCTCTAACTCTAACTGGAGTAATCCCACCAGCGCAGGCGTGAACTGCGGCTGGGCAATCTCCAGTCTTTGGAAGCGTGGGGCCTCCGCCGCTACCGGGCTTACGAGCAGCAGCACCAGCCACATTTCCAGATACCAAATGCCTTTTCTCATGCTAGAAAATCTGCGGGCTCCCTTCTGCTAGAATCCGCACCCGGTCTTCCCACCCCAGCGCCTGCGCGCCCGCCCGGAAGCGGGCCAGCGGCTCATCTAACGGCTCTCCGCCCAGTGGAAATGTGCCATAGTGCATCGGGCACAAATGCGCCGCTCCGAGATCCGCAAACGCCTGCAATGCCTCTTCAGGATTCATGTGGACCACCCGCCCACTCATGGCTTTGTAGGCCCCGATGGGCAACAACGCTAACTCAATCCGCGCCCGTTCTCCGATCTCCCGGAAGCCATCGAAATAAGCGCTATCTCCACAATGATAGACCACGCGCCCCGCTGAGTTCTCAATCAAGAATCCCCCAAAGCCCAGATGCACATCATGCACATTCCGCGCGCCCCAGTGCTTGGCTGGCGTGAACGTAATCTTTAGCCCACCGATGCGCACCTCCTGCCACCGCTCCATTTCCAGCACCCTACCGAATCCCGCCTTGCGCACGATTTTGCCCACCCCGCGTGGCACCAGGATCGGCTGCCCAGCGCCTAGCCGACGCAGCGTCTTTAAATGTAAATGATCGTAATGCGCATGGGTCACTAGCACCAAATCGATCCTCGGCAACTCATGCAGCGCCAGCCCCGGATACCGCACCCGCTTCACAAACGCCAGCCACTCCGCCCAGTTAGGGTCCACCAGCACATTCATCCCCTCGGACTGAATCAGAAACGAGGCATGACCGATCCACGTTACCTGGAACTTCCCCGGCCCACGCGGTTGCCGCAGATCCGCCACCTGAGATTCCCCTGCCCGAGGCTCCACCAGCGATGGCAGCAACACCTGACTGACAAACTCCCAGTTCCGCCGTTTCCACCCAGGCGTGGCCTGCAAGCCCACGTCCAGCTCATTACTCTCATCCCGCCCGCTAAACAGCGCCACCCACCGTGCCTGCAATTGATGCAGCCAAGCAGGAGAAACAGCGCTAGTAGAAAAACGGTTAGACACAGGAACGTCAGGTGAAACAAAATGTTCGGAGCGTAGCGTCCCTGCGCGCCTTGGCAAGCAAGCACCAGAAAACTTTCGGTGCTGAAAGCAGCTCAAAATTTCAGCACCACCGCCCCCACGATGCCATTGAGCTTACCGGGGTCCGTCTTCAAGCCGAAGGCCTCGACGCTGCCGAGGCTGTGGAATTCATAGCCGAGGCGCAGGCCGAACCAATCTGTTAGGTCTAACTGCACCCCCACGCCGAAACCGTAGGCCACCACCCAATCCTTTTCCTCGAAGTGGCTATTAAAGGAAACCGTGCGGCCATTCACCGTGGTGGTTGCGCTGGTGGCTCCAGAGATCTTTAAGTTAGCCGCCCCCAAGCTGGCTTCCGCATAAGCCTTCAGCCAGCCCAGCCCAGCGGGGATGAGCACGCGGCCCACGGCGGCTCCTTCAAACAGATCCATGTTCAGCGCTCCCTTGCCTAACCCTTCCACATACGTCCCCTTGGCTCCGAGGAAAAAATGCACCACCTGCGCATCCCACAGCGAACCGATCTCCGCGTTCAACCCATAGCCAGCTTCCGTATCGAACTGCGTCCCTGCAAAGAGGCTAGGTCCCACGCCGATCTGGAGCGCGGCCGCAGCC
>JAYVOP010000228.1:0-19623 GCA_043757865.1 Verrucomicrobiales bacterium
AGAACCAGTGAGGACGATGGTGTAGTTCGTGGTGTTATAGTTCGTCGCATTGACGGTGAGCGGCCCGCCGGAAATGTTGCCGGTTACAGTCCCAGTGCCGCCGTGGGCTCCGATGCGGGCTCCCGCTGCATCCACAATAATATTCCCCGCCCAAGTGGAACCTTCAAAACGCAGCGCTCCAATGTTGCCGCTCGTATCCGCATAGCCTGTGCCTGCGATCGTGAGTGCGTTCGTGTAGGTGCCTGCGGCTAGGAAAAGCTGCGCCCCGGTTTTCACGTCGAGGGCCGCCGTGCCCAGTGCCACTGGCCCAGTGGGAGCGACCCGATAGGTGCCAGTGACTGGCGCTGCCAGCCGCAGCGTGCCACTGAAGGCGTTGCTAGCACCGCTGAGCGTGATGCTTTGCGCGGTGGCCGTGCCGCTGATGGCGTGGGCATTCAACTCCACCGTGCCAGCACCGGAAAGCGGGTTGGCGAGAGTGAATGCAGCGTCGTTAGCAATCGCCCGGAACGTGGCCCCGGAGGACACTTGCACCGTGCCCGCCGTGGCCAGCACCGTCACTGCCGCACCATTGTTATAGTTCGCCACTAACGTCCCGCCCTGCACACTGGTATTGCCAGTATAAGTGTTCGGATTGAGCAGCGTCACGGTCCCAGTGCCTTGTTTCGTAAGGCCTCCAGCGCCTGCCACGCCTGCCGCGCCAGAGAGCGTGTAGTTGTTGGTGGAATTGTTAAACAACGTGGCCGCAGGCGTCACATTCGTCGCGATGCTGGGGGTAAAAGAAACGGCGGTGTCGTCCAGTTGCGCCACATCGCCTGCCAGGAATTTGAAGTCCGTGGAAGTCCAGTTCAGCGTGGCATTAGTGTCCCAAGTGCTGTTCACGTTGCCTTTCCAGATGCTGTTCCCTGCGCCTGTGACTTGCAGATTAATGGTGCCCGTAAGGTTGTCCACGATGCTGGCGGTGCTGTGGCCAGCCGTCCCGCTCAGCGTCAAGGCACTAGCACCAGTGCCCTGCACCGTGCCCGTATAATTGATGAGCGGGAAAGTGCCCGTGAGCCAGCCGCTGGGGCCCACCAAAATATTCACCGGGTTGCTGCCATTGATGGTCACGCCATTGCTCACGCTGCTGTTAATCAAATCTGTGGCCGTGCCCGTGAAATCCACATTCAGCGTGCTGCCAGCGAACGTCAGGCTCCCCGTGTTCAGCGTGCCCGTAGCGGCTCCATTCGTATTCCCTCCCACGTTGAGCACGCCGCTGGTGTTCAGCGTCGTGGTGCCGCTCACACTGGTGGCGGCGGTGGTATTCACAACGCCGCTGTTGCTAGCGGTCACATTGGTCGCAGCCGCATTTAGATTGAGCGTGCCGCCATTGGCCGTCGCATTGCCGATGGTGGCATTGAGGTTCGCCACCCCGCCCGTGTTGGCTGTGGCGCTGCCTGTCAGTGCTCCATTGGAGATAAACGTCGCGCCCGTGGCCACCGTCACGGCGGTGTTCCCAAGCGTGCCATTGTTCGTTAGCAAGCCACCCGTCACCACCGTGGCTCCCGAGTAAGTATTCGCTCCCGTCAGCGTAAACGTCGAGCCGCCGAGCTTCTCGATTTCCACCACGCCCCCGCCATCTTGAATCACGCCAGCGAACGTCCCATTCACATTCGTGCCGCCCGCACTGCCGAGGTAAAGTCGGCTGTTCGTAGCCGCAGTGCTATTGGTCACGGTGCCACCGCCTAGCAATCCCTGCACACTCTCACTCTTGCCCGCCAAGTCCAGCGTGCCGCCCGTGTTGAGATTCACCGTGAGGTTGTTATAAATTTGGTCCACGTATGGTCCCACCACTGCACCCGTGGGTGCCAGATTGATGACGGTGCCCGTGAATGGCCCCACGGACAAGCCGCCGAGTTGCACCGTGGCCCCGCTATTGATCGTCAGACCGCTGCCGACCGCGTGTTCCGCCAAGGCCGCCGTATGCGATTTCCCTAACACCACCATCCCCACATTTGCGATCACAATCCCGCCCGCATTATCCGCCGTGCCGGAGAGGGTCAAGGTGCCTGCGCCCGCTTTCGTCAGCGTGGTGGCGCTCAGCACACCACCCCAGACTTGATTCGTCGTTTGATTCACCGTTAGGAACGCCCCACCGCTGATGGTGCCGCCCGTCCCGGAAAGATTCGCCACCGTGCGATTAATGCCGCCAGTAGCAAACGTGCCGCCACTGACGATCAAGTTCGTCGTGCTAGGAATCTGCCCGCCGTTCGCGAAACTCAACGTGCCAGAAGTCAGCAGCGTATCCCCCAAGTAATCGTTAGTCGCATTTTGTAACGTCAGCGTGCCCCCGCCGTTATGCGTGAAGCCGCCCTGGCCAGTCACTTTGCCGATGACGTTGAGCGTCTGGCTGGCGGCGGCGGTTAGGAAGTGGTTGGACGTGGGGTTGTCATTGATAGTGACATTGCCATTCATGAGCGGGGCCCCACTGATGGAACGGAACGTCCCCCCATCATTCAAGATCACTTGGTGTTGCAAATTAATCGCAGAGAAAATGGAGTGGAAGGCCCCCGTGTTCACCGTCACATTCACGCTGGCCCCCAGCGGATTGGCCGTCTGCACTCCGAGCGTTCCGCCATTCACCACCACCGCCCCAGGCTGGCTGACGATGGTAGGATAGAACCACGTCTCCCCCACCCCCACCTTCGTGAAGGTTTTCCCATTGCCCACAAACTGCACCGTGTTCGGCAAATCATAGCGGACCGCACTGCCCCAACTCGCATCGTCATCCATCACCACTTTTCCAAAATGACTCAGGTTCACCAAGCTCGCGCCCGTGCTCGTAATCGCCCCCAGGCCGCCCACCCCAGCACCTGCAAAATGCACCTCCGGGATCACATTCCCAATCGCTTGGCCGTTCATGTCGATGGTGCCGCCATTGGATACCGTCACCAGCGCGCCACTGGAAATGGCATTGCTATTGCCGATCTTCAGCGTGCCCACTTGCACCGTGACCGCCCCATGGCTCAGATTGGCAGCATTCAAATTCAAGGTGCCGCCACCGACATCGATCACCCCGGTAAACTGATTGGCACTAGCCAGGGTGAGCGCGCCCGTGTTCGTTTTGATAATGCTACCCGCACCAGCGAGGACTCCCGTCAGCGTGAAATCATTGCCCGCGCTGTTATTGAAAAACAGATTCCCAATCTGCGGCGTGCCGGAAACCGTGATCGCTTTATTGGCACCGGTGTCATCGAAGGTCACACTGTCGCTCGTGAAGAAATTCGCGGGCGCAGAAGTAGCATCGATCTTGAAATTTTGCGTCAGGTTCACGTCCCACGTGGCATTGGTAGCCCCAGTCCAAGTGAGCGTATCGGCCACGGTAACATCCAGATCCAACGATCCCGTATTGTTCACCAACCCCGCCGTAATGTGCGGATACGACCCCACTGCCCCAAGACTAAACGCCCCGAATCCGCCGCCACCAATGGCCCCGCCGTAGGTAATCAACGGATACCGCCCCACGGAGATCCCCGCGCCTGAAGGCGTGATCGTGGTGGCTCCATTAGCCGTCAGGCTAGTGGCCGCCACCGCGATAATACCAGGGAATCCTAACACCGGCTTAAATCCCGTGGCCCCAGTGCCAAACGTCACTGCACCCGAAGCTAACGTGCCGTAATTATTCCCCGCTCCCAAGCTAGCGCCTGTGGCCACCGTGACATTGCCCGAGGTGCCGCCACCGACGATCAACGTGCCCGCTGAAACCGTCACTGGACCGGGCTGCGTCAAATTCCCTAGCAAGCTCACCGTGCCCGGCCCGGCCTTATCCAGCGTGGCCGCTGCGGCCCCCGTGAGATTTGGCTTCACAGACATCAACGTCGTGGCCGTGGAAGCATTGAAGCCCAGCGTGCCCGCGTTAAACGTGATGTTCGCATTGTTCATTAAATCATCCTGGAAGTCGAAGCGCCCGAGGCCATTCTTCACCAAGTTCAGCACCCCAATTCCGAGGATCTGCGTGTTCTTGAGCACTTCCGCCGCACTATTGGAAAAAGTGAGCGTGCTGGGCGCTAGCACGTTGGAGTTCCTGATTACATGGGTCGTCCCCGTGGAGGTGCTGAAGGTGCGCAGGGCCGCCACCGTTTGATTGAAGCCATTAAGTTCCCAGCGTCCATTCGTCGTGCTGGCAGCTTGGCCGATGATCAAGTCCACTGTGGGATCCAGCGCGTTGGTGATTCCTAACTGCAGTTGACCGTCCGAAATTTGGGTCGCGCGCCAAGTATTCCCCGTGGTGTTGATGATGGCCGTGCCGCTGTCCGTGTGGGTGAAACTACGATCCGTGCCAAAGGTGATGTTGCCATTGAAAATCACGTTGCTCGTGCCCCGGGCCAAGAACGTCCCCGTAGTGCTGCCGCCTGTGGAGGTGAGATTTCCTGACACCGTAAGATTCGTAGCCGCCACACTGTTGCTGGCGGCCGCCACCCCCGTGCCCACCACGCTGATGGCTCCGCCCCACGTGTTGCTCCCAGACACATTTCCTAATAGTGAGCGCAGATCGCCTGACGTGTTGGTGTTCATGGTTAGCGTTTTGCCACTGCCAAACGATAGACCACCACTCAGATTGAGCGTGGACGCATTCGCATTGGCCACCGCCAGGAGATTCACCGCTGCATTGGTGCCCAAGGCTGAAGCATTGCCGATCTGCAAGGCCCCTCCATTCACCGTCGTTACCCCAGTGTAGGTGTTAGCACCATTTAACACTAACGTGCCCGTGGCCGTGGCTAAGCCCGCGCCTTTGGTCAGCGTATTAGCGCCCGAAACGATGCCTGTCAGCGTCAGCGTGCTCGTCGTCAGTGGATCGAAAATGGCCGCCCCAGTCAGAGTCGTGGTCCCGCTAAACGTCACCCCACCGATGGCCGTGCCCGTGATGTTCGCCCCACGATTCACCGTCAACGTCTGCGCTCCGATGCTCAGATTCGTGAGCGTGTGCGTGACCGTGGGAGCCGCCGAAGTGGCGCGATCCGCCGTGATGGTGGAGTTAGCCGTGACCGTCACATTACGCCCAAACGTGGTGGCCGTATCATTCCCTAACACCAACGTGCCTCCCCCCAGCGAGACCGCATTGGCCGCCGTGGAGGCCCCCAACGCCGCCGCCACCGTGGCCCGCACGCTGCCCGCATTGATCGTATTGATGCCCGTGTAAGTGTTCACCCCATTGAGCACTAACGCGCCCGTGCCCGTCTTGGTGATACCGAACGCTCCAGACACAATATTATTTACCGTTAGGGCATTGGCGGAATCATTCTGCCACGTCTGGTTCGCGCCTAGCGCCACATTCACATTCTGCCCCGCCGTAGCCGAGCCGATCGTCACTGCGCCCGCTCCGCTGGCCACCAGAAAGCCGGATGAGCCCAGCGTCAGCGTCTGATTCGTCCCACCGCCTAGTAGCGTGGTGGTCCCTGTGTTAGCCGCCAACCACGACAGTCCTAACGCAGACTGGGCAGCATTTAAATTCACCGTCTGCGCAGTCGTCTGCGTCGCCCAGGTGGCCACATCTGCTGCACCCGGCACCGCCGTGGGATCAGGCGTCGTCGCCCCCGAGACCGTGGACCAAGACCCCACCACATTCCAACCCGTGGCCGTGCCGTCCCAATAAATGACGGCTCCAAAAGCCGCACTGAGGGCACCTAAAATACTAGCCGCTAGACATAGCGCGGCTCCGCGTGGAAGGAGGAGACGGTTTTTCATAATCAGAATATTATTGAAACAGGGGGATGAATTATTCGGATCGCATAAATCAAATTTGCCGGGTCAAGGCAATCGCTAAAAGCTACTCAGATTGGGATTCATCTCCGTCACAATATCGCACGTAGAGATCGGAAACCCGCAGCGGCCCACCTCATCCCATTTCCTCCCAATGATCGCCATCGACCTTCGCGCTAGCGCTTGGCGCGCGGAGTCATACGGTGCTCCTATTTCATGCCTGCACCTACCGCGCTCCCCATTTGGAAAATCCATGCCGACATCCTACACTCGCTGCAAGCGGGGCGGCGTCTCGTGCTCGTCGCCCCCACGGGCTCCGGCAAGACCACGCAGGTGCCGCAAATGCTACTGGATGCAGGGACCGCAGGGGACAAGATGATCGTGGTGCTGCAGCCCCGGCGTGTCGCAGCCCGCACCGTAGCCGCACGCGTGGCCTCGGAACGCGGAGGCAAGCTGGGCGCTGAAATTGGCTATCAAATCCGGTTCGATGATCACACCAGCCCCAGCACTCGCATCTGCTTCGTCACGGATGGCATTCTGCTGCGCTGGCTCCAGGATGATCACACGCTGGCCAACCTCGGGGCCGTGATCTTTGATGAGTTCCATGAGCGCAATCTGCTCAGCGATGTCGCCCTCGCCCTGGTGAAAAATTTGCAGCAGACCCAGCGCCCGGATTTGGTGCTGCTGGTGATGTCCGCCACGCTTGATGCCGAGCCCGTGGCCGCTTATTTGGACCACTGCCCCATCCTCATTTCCGAAGGCCAAAGCTATCCTGTAGAAGTCGGCTATCTCCCACTCCCTGACCAACGCCTGATCACCGCGCAAGCCGCTGAAGCCGTCGCGCGCATCATCAACCAAGACGGCCCAGGCGACATCCTCGTTTTCATGCCCGGGCGCGGTGAGATCAATGGTACCCTAGACGCCTTGCGCGGCCTGAGAACGACTGAACGGGTGGCCTGCATCCCGCTGCATGGCGAACTGGAGCCCCAGGAGCAAGATCGCGCCTTCGCCCCCAACACGCTGCGCAAAATCATCGTCGCCACCAATGTTGCCGAAACCAGCATCACCATCGACGGCATCCGCCACGTCGTGGACAGCGGCCTCGCCCGCGTCGCCCGCTACGATGCCGAGCGCGGCATCGGCACCCTCTTGCTAGAGCCCATCAGCCGCGCCAGTGCCGACCAACGCAAAGGCCGCGCAGGCCGCACCGCCCCCGGGACCTGTCATCGCCTCTGGACCGTCTTCGGCCACAAGGACCGTGAGGAACGCAACACCCCAGAAATTCAACGCAGCGATCTAGCCGAGGTCGTCCTCCTCCTCCACTCGTTAGGCATCCAACAAGCCGCCACCTTTGACTGGCTGGATAAACCCGACCCCCAATCCGTCGAACGCGCGGAGCGCCTGCTCACCATGCTAGGAGCGGTGCACGAGGCAGACCTCACCCCCATCGGCCTGCAAATGCTGCGCCTGCCCATGCATCCGCGCTACTCCCGCATGTTGATCGAAGCCAGCCTCCGTGGCTGCGTAGCGGACGCAGCCCTGTGTGCCGCCCTCGTCAGTGGTCGCGACTTACTAGCACGTCTAGACCGCGACGACGATGCTAGTAAAGCCACGCGGGAAATGTTTGAAGACAGCGACGCCTCCGATTTCATCACCCTCATGCGCGCATTCGAGTTCGCCAAAGCCAACAACTTCAGCTTCGAGCGCTGCCGCACCCACGGCATCAACGCCCAAGTCGCCCGCCAAGTCGAGCAGACCTGCCAGCAAATCCTCCACGCCGCCCACCAACAACGCCTTTACGACCGCGACGCACTCTCCAGCCAACCACCAAACGACGAAGCCCTGCAACGCTGCCTCATGGCCGGCTTCATCGATCAACTCGCCAAACGACGCGATCCCAACCACCCCACCTGCGATCTCACCGACCAACGCCAAGGCCAACTCGTGCGCGAAAGCGTCGTCCAAGACACCCCCTTCTTCGTCGCTGCCAACTTGCGCGAAACCCCGTCCCGCCAGACCCTCCTCAGCCTCGCCACCGCCATCCAACCCGTGTGGATAGCCGAGATGTTTCCCCAGCATTTGAGCACCAGCATCGAGCACCTTTTTGATGCCAAAAACAAACGCGTCGCGGCCATGAAACTCACCCGCTATCGCGACCTCATCATCGAGCAAAAGCCCCAACAACGCGACCTCGATCCGCAAGCCAGTGGCCGCTGCCTAGCCGAAGCCCACCAGAGCGGAGCCTTTGACCTCCCACTCCTGGACCATCGACTGAAACAATTCATCGCCCGCGTCAATCTCATCCACACTACCCTGCCCGAACTCGAGTTCGCCCCCCTCGACGCACCCGCCATCACCACCTGCCTCGCCCGCGCCTTCGCTGGCCTCACCCTCGTCAAAGAAGCCCAAGCCGCCCCCCTCACCGCCGCCTTTCACCAGCATCTGGAAAAGGGCCAGCTCAGTTGGCTGGACGAACTCCTCCCTCTCAGCATCTCGTGGCCCAGCAGCGGCACTGTCAAAGTTAGCTATGTCAACGACACCCCCGAAGCCCAAGTGAAGCTTCAAGAATGCTTCGCCCTAAAAGAGCATCCCACCCTCTGCGAAGGCCACCTCCCCGTCCGCCTCAGCCTCCACACCCCCGACGGCAAACGCCTCACCACCACCACCGACTGGCCCATCTTCCTAACCCGCGAATGGCCCAAATACCGCCAAGCCGTGGCGAAGAAATTCTCTGGGGTTTTGTGGCGGTAGAAAGTGCCTTCAACTATTTCGCTCGGCTTGGTTCTGCGTTCCAAATCTTGAGGTCGGCGGCGGCGGCGAAGACGGCAGTGGTGAGAAGAAAGGGCGCGAGGTGGCGATGTTTCATAGAGGATGGGGAAACCGCGGCAGTGCGGAGGTTTGTTCAGTCATCACCCGTCGTGAAGTCATTTGCCGGCAGTGGCAGCGCCTGTGGAAGGGCCGTGTCAGGGACGATTTCAGACGGGGCGAAATCTGCTTGGCGAAATGCACATCACGCAGGCAGGCTTCTGGAAGCGCAGGCAGGCGGATAATTTTCTGTTAGGCATTTGCAGCCTGCCCCCGTTTCCGATCAAAGTCACCCCGCCCGAAGCCCAAGTGAAGCTCCAGGAATGCTTCGCGCTTAAAGAGCATCCCAGCCTCTGCGAAGGCTCCTCCCTGTGCACCTCCAGCTCTGCACGCTTGATGGTAAATGTCTCGTTAGCACCAGTGATTGGCCGGGCTTCGTGGGTCGCGAATGGCCAAAGCATCGGCAGGCGGTGTCTTTGTGCTGGGATTCCAGAAGTCACAAAGACATCTTCTCGACGATGATCTTGGCCAATTTACCGAAAGCTTCACCACATTGCTGAACTGCTTCATAGTGCGCCCCGATCGCACCGTCAGATGCCTTGAGATGAAAAATGGGTTTGCGAGCTTCCATTGCCAGAGGAACTAGGCTGCGATAATGCTTAACCAAGCCCAGGCAACTCGGGTCGGAGTCCATGGAATCCTTTGTTCCAACATCCCCAAGCACGGAGCGATGATAGGTGTCTGGGATTTTAGCGACCCAGCGATCATAAGCCTTAACTGGCCTGTTATCGCGAACGCCAAATTGTAGGAGGACATAGCCGATAGGCATGATATGACCGGATGGCAAAGAGAGGCCGGGGACAGGGTTTCGTGATACACGATCTTCCCATTCCTCACGCCACTGTTGCAATGTAGGGCCGAGGTTTCTAAGCCCTTGCAGCGAAAAAAGATCGGGGGCCAAAGGTACTAGAACATGCGTGGCGGAGATTAGCGCGGAGCGATTGATGGCACCAAAGTTCGGCCCTACATCCATGATGACAATTTCAGCCTGTGTCTTTTGGACTGCCATCTCGGCAATTCGATGAAAGGCTGAGGTGTGTCGGAAAGCGGGCTGGTTTCGATCTAGACAGCGCCCCCACGCCCCGGACAATTCGCCTTCATATCCTGACAAGGCGAGGTCGCCAGGAACGAGGTAGAGCTTAGAATTGATTTGTTCAACATGAGGCTCCTTGACGTCGCCCGTGCCGCTGATGAGAGGTTCTAATGCACCCATCAAGCTCTGCCCGCTGCTGACTTCTAGATCCCATATTTGCTCAAGCCGACGTTCAGCCAAGAACATCGAGGTCATGTTGGCTTGAGGGTCAAGATCAACCACCAAAACCCTGCGCCCCATGTCAGACAACATCCATGCGATGTGGTAGGCCAGTGTGGTTTTACCGACACCTCCCTTGTTGTTAAAAAACGCGAGTGCTTTCATGTATCAGGATGTTTCTGGATCGTGGCGAGCACGAAGTTTGGTTGAAACTCAAACGTTGCTGGCGAACTCCCGTTCTCAGCAAGAGCGTTCTGAGCATCAATGACGCCACGTCCGAAGCGATTCACATAGCCGAGAATCTTGAGTGCCTCGGCGATGACAGGATTGCGATAGTCGGTGCATCGCGGGAAATTCTCTGGGGAGGCATCGCCATAGAGCCCGCCGGGATTTTGGATTTCGATCCGATCTGCAAACCGATAAAATCGGACTGGAGCGTTTGACTCGTAGCTGCGATGGCAAATCGCATTCATCAATAACTCACGAACAGCACGCTTGGGGAAGTCCCAGATCAGAGAATCCCTCAAAGCGGTTGTTCTGACAGGTTTTTCCGACAAGCTGCCTTCCAATAGTGCATCCAATTCACGGCTTAGTGTGAGCAAATCACCTGAAAACTCACGAGAAACGGAGACATCGTCGGACAAAAACTTGCCGTCGATCTTGAGATATTGAACGTAGGCTCCAGGCATGACGGCTCTGGCGTTTTTTCCGAAGAGTAAAAGGGCCGCATTTGTCGGGCATTCATGCCGCAGGTCAAAAAATCGAAGGGCTGCGAGTTGTTCCTCCACGGTTCTGTGATTGGAGGCAAGCACGTCTGCCGCAATTGCTTCTTTGCGATAGGTATTCTGGAAGATGTCCAAAGCCAAGTCATCCAGGGTAGCCTCGGGACAAGCACGGGCGTCGAACGACCTTGATGTGGCAATTCTCCGTTCGGAAAGAATTCGTTCTTCTCCTTCATTTGCTACTGCCTTGCGCGGACCTACTCTGATCCATACTCGGCCCCGGTATTGCACAGGCGGAATGTCAGAGGGATGAACTTCCACGATGACTACATCCCCACTACCATCTGACAGCGTGATCTTGTAAACTTCCATTGCGGGCGAAGGCAAAATCTCGCCATCCTGTCGCAATCCAGCCAAATCTTTGAGCAACTTGTCAGACGCTTTCAGGCCGACTGCCTTGCCTGTCTTGTCATCAATGCCCAAGAGCAAGAAGCCAGAGCTTCGATGATTGGGGAAGTCGTTGGAGAATGCACAGATCGCTTCTCGAAACTTCGTGGTATCGGTCGTGGAAATCGTGCGCTCAATCCTATCGGATTCGAGTGCTACCATTAAACTGAGAAGTTCCGTTTCGGTGATCATTTCAACGTGGTGATAGGGATCGCGTGACTCTTTACGCGGTCGTATAGACTTCCGCACCGCTTTCCACAAACTCCTTCGACTTCTCCTCCATCCCGCGTTGCAGCGCTTCTTCCTCAGAGATCGCCTGTTCGGCGGCATACTTCCGCACGTCCTCGGTGATCTTCATGGAGCAGAAATGGGGGCCGCACATGGAGCAGAAGTGGGCGGTCTTGGCTCCGTCTTGGGGGAGGGTTTCGTCGTGGAAATCGCGGGCGGTTTCGGGGTCTAGGCCGAGGTTGAATTGGTCCTCCCAGCGGAATTCAAAGCGGGCTTTGCTCAGGGCGTTGTCACGGTATTGGGCACCGGGGTGGCCTTTGGCCAAGTCGGCCGCGTGGGCCGCTAACTTGTAGGTAATGACGCCGACTTTGACGTCATCTTTGTTCGGTAGGCCCAGGTGTTCTTTGGGTGTAACATAGCACAACATCGCGCAGCCATACCAGCCGATCATGGCCGCTCCGATGCCGCTGGTGATGTGATCGTAGCCAGGGGCTATATCCGTCGTTAGTGGCCCCAGGGTATAGAACGGGGCCTCGTGGCACCACTCAAGTTGCTTGGCCATGTTTTCCTCGATCATGTGCATGGGAACGTGGCCGGGGCCTTCGTTCATGACTTGCACGCCTTTGGCCCAGGCTCGTTTGGTGAGTTCTCCTTGCACCTCCAGTTCGCCAAATTGTGCTTTGTCGTTGGCATCCGCAATGGAGCCGGGGCGGAGCCCGTCGCCAATGCTGAAGCTGACATCGTAGGCAGCCATGATGTCGCAGATGTCGTCCCAATGCATATAAAGAAAATTTTCTTTATGGTGCGATAAACACCATTTTGCCATAATCGAACCGCCCCGGGAAACGATGCCCGTCATCCGGTTAGCGGTCATCGGCACGAAGCGTAGGAGCACGCCAGCATGGATGGTGAAATAGTCCACCCCTTGCTCGGCTTGCTCGATGAGCGTGTCCCGGAAAATTTCCCACGTGAGGTCTTCCGCTTTGCCGCCGACTTTCTCCAGCGCTTGATAAATGGGCACGGTGCCGATGGGCACGGGCGAGTTCCGCAGAATCCATTCCCGCGTGGCGTGGATGTTCTTGCCAGTGCTTAGATCCATCACGGTGTCCGCGCCCCATTTGGTGGCCCAGCGCATCTTTTCCACTTCTTCTTCGATGCTGCTAGCGACTGCGCTGTTGCCAATGTTGGCGTTGATTTTCACCAGGAAATTCCGTCCAATAATCATCGGCTCCAGCTCTGGGTGGTTGATGTTAGCGGGAATGATGGCGCGGCCTGAGGCCACTTCACTGCGGACGAATTCGGCGGTAATTTCGTTGGGGATGCGCTGGGGAAATTTCCTGAAAATGGAGGGCGTGTAATCAGTCTGTTCTTGAGTGCTGCCGATGTGCTGCTTGTTGATGTCATTGCGCACGATGTCGTTCATCTGGTTAGAAATTTTCGCCCGCCCCATGTTCTCGCGGATGGCGATGAACTCCATTTCCGGCGTGATGATCCCCTGCTGGGCATACCAAAGCTGCGTGACGGGATGGCTGGTGCCCTTGAGTGGTTGACGTTTCAATCCCGGAAATTCTACTAAGCGGTTGCGTTCAGCCTTGGAGGCGAATTCGGCGTGCTTTTCCGAGAGGTAACCATTGTCCATCGGATGGATCGTGCGGCCATCATACGGAGCCACATCTTGGCGATCTAGGATCCATTGTTTCCGCAATTCCGGCAGCCCTTCTTCCACGGAGCCAGAAAAGTTAGCATCGCCCCACGGCCCACTGCAATCATAGACCCTAACAGGCGCGTTTTCCTCCACGCGGCCATTCAGCCCCTTGGTTTGCGACTGGGAAATTTCCCGCAGCGGCACGCGCACGCTGGGATGCAACACCCCCGGCTCATACACGCGAGTGGAGTTCGGCAGGGGTTCAGAGCTATGGGATTCAATGGTTCCGGCGGGGGCGATCATGGTGAGGGAGAGTTCAGTTTTCAGAGTTCAGTTTTCAGTAAGGAAAACGGTAATTGTTACTGAGCAGTGGCGCATGGAGATGGCGGAACTGAGGCTCCCTGCCCCGGCATTACCCGCTGCAAGTTCCAAGGGTTTCGTCTTCTCAGCCGCCATGTTGCCATGGCGGGCTCCCCTGCTCTGTGGGGCGAGCCTAGGAGTGCGCAGGGGGAAGTCAATGGGGGAGAAATGGGGGTCATGGCGCAAACATAGCCACCAAAGTGTCTAGCACCGCTTTGGCATTTCTTAGATCCCGCTTACCCAGTTTTTTAACTAATCTAATTTTGTCCCCTGCTCCGATCTGATCGAGCGCGATCTCGCCACTTTTTCCTTGAAAGTGAACTGCGGACGTGTCGGCCAATGACGCTGAACGGTAGCCAGCGGTGCGACAATAACGGTGGAAAGTGCCATGTTAGCCTCGTCAGGAGAAATGATTACAAAGGTCGTGTCTTTGCAGTTTCGACTCCGACCATCGGATCCAAAGCGACAAGAAACCCCGCAAACCGTCGTTTTACCGTTACCACTCCTCGTGATCAAATTTGTTCTTAATCTCACGAAGAATCACTAGAGGATCTTTGCTACTAACTGGATTTCCAAATCCTTTCGCCCAGCTATCTCTGGGGTTCTTTCGAGGCGTAAGTAGTAAGCCGTTGCTGACGACTTCGATGTGAACTCCATAGAGCGCGCTTGAACGCTATGGTTCATGGCACGACTCCGTAAATTGTGCTTGGATGGCGGAACTGAGGCTCGCGGCGGCATACGCGCTGCAAGTTCCAAAGGGGGCGTTGCGAGGAAATAGTGAGTGCGGATCAGCCTGCGGAAAGCATTTTTCAAAGCAGATGCTGCGGGACGATGCACTGCGGCCGTGGATTGAATTAGATGCCGAAAGTGTGCTGCAAGCAGCGGGAAAATCTCCGGGGGCAGACTACCGTCCTGGGAAATTGGTGTAAGCGTGGGCCGATTTTGCCTAGCGGGCAGTTTTGGCTACGGTGTGCATCCGGCTGGTGTGGGAGATGGGTTTATGGGCATAGAGGCTATCGACGCGGACGCCAGTGAGGCGGGCCCGACGGAGAGCTTGCATGATGTCATCGCGGTCCCAGTATTGGGTTTTTTCTTCGCTGCCTACTTCGCGCAGGGCTTGCAGCCCGTCATCTTTAGGGGCTGGGGTGAGTTCGTCTGGAAGGATCATTTGAGGTATCGTGTTAGTTTTAAGAGGCTAATTGATACCGCCATTCAGCAATCAGGCGAAAGATATGGCGTCACATTTATGACACACAGTTTGAGGCCGATAGCTAAGGCCGCTAGGCGCCCTCTTTCCGCCCCAGCCAATGATCCAGTGAGATCCAGCCGGGACCAAAAAAGAAGACGATAGCGGAGGCCATGAGGAAGAGAAACGGGGCCTGGGTTACGAAGTTATCTGGATCACTCCAGATCGTTTTCACGGAGGCCAAATGAGCAGTGCCATAGGCTACTAGCATGGTGAACATCAATGGCACGCTGATGACGCGCGAGCCCAGTCCGATCAATAGCAGCAACCCGCCCACGCACTCCGTGCCGCCTGCGAGGATGGCTTGGAGATGCGGTGCGGGTAGGCCCAGGCCAGCGAAGAATTCGGTGGTGCCATCGAGATTCCCTAACTTGCCTTTGCCAGAGAGGAAAAATTGCCAGCCCCAGTAAAGGCGGACGGCTAGCAGAAAGAAGTCCCGCGTGGCGTGGGCGAGCTTGGTAAGCAGGGAATTGAGCTGGTTCCAGAGGGATTTCATAGGGAGGTTAGGGGCGGGGTGAAAATTTACAGAACCAGCCTAGGAGGCTGGCTTCCTCGAACCAGGTGCGCACTTTCAGGGACCAATCCACGGTGGGATCAGCCTCGGCTAGGGCTTGGTCCAGAGCCGCGCCTAACGTGAGACCAGCCCGCAAGCCGGTGAACATGAGGAAGGCCTCGCGCTCCAGGCGTTTGAGGAAAATTTGGTTCTCGTGGCGATGCACCGCCAGCCAGACCCGCTGCCGCTTGGGCGCAGCCACGCGCTTGAGTTGCGCGCGCTCTGCGGCCTCCACACGGGCGTTGCTGGCCTCGCTTCTCATGCCGGATTCTTGTTGACGCACGGCTAGGAAAAATTGATCCACCGCATAGTCCAGCGCCAGCAGCGTGAGATACGGTTGCAGTCCTAACTGGAGGGCACTGGGATCACTCCCGAGCAAGGCATCGCCCTCCAGAGGCTTCTTCCCACCTTCATCAAAGGCCACGATCTGCGCCCACTCAAACTGCGCCACCTCCAGGGCCATCGCCTGCTTCGCCCCCGCCCATTGCGGCTCTGCGCGCAGGAAATTTTCCAGGCGGCTCCCCAGATTCCGCAGCGTCCACGAGGCACTGGGAAACCGTGTCAAATAAGCCTCCGCCAGCACCATAAATTTCTTTTCTCCTAACAACGCGCGCAATCCAGGATAGTCATCGTAAAGACAATCCAGCAGGCGAAACCAATATTGTTTGGCGTAAATTTCCAATCGCTCGACGGCGGTTAGGCGGTCATTGGGTTTGATGAACTGCGCGGCAAAGTCCGTCATGGCCATGCCCTGCGTCGTCTGCGCAGCGAGGTGATCCGCAGCATCCAACGGCTGGAAGAGGGCGCTGCCCATCAGACGTTGCAGCGTTTTGAGATCCGCAGTGGAGTTGATCTCAGGCGGGTGCGTGGGCATGGGCGCGGAGGAATTGATTCGCCTTCAGGGCCTCGTCATGCACTTCATCAAAGCTGGGGATGCGGTCGTCCCACTCTAGCAGCGTGGCGGTGTGGCCGCTGAGTTTGATGGCCTCGGCATAGACGGCCCAGACGGGATCGGGCACGGGATGATCGTGCGTGTCCAAGATCACTTTTTCATAGCGCGTGTGGCCCGCGATGTGGATCTGGCCGACGCGGTGGTGCGGCACGTTGCGCACGTAATCAAGCGGATCGAAGCCATGATTCTCTGAGGAAACGTAGATGTTATTGACATCCAATAACATGCCGCAGTCTGCGCGCTCGACGACTTCCGTGAGGAATTCCCATTCAGTTAGGTTGCTCTGTTTAAACTCCGCATAACTGCTCACATTCTCCACGCAGATGGGCACTTCCAGGAAATCCTGCGCTTGCCGAACCTTCTCCGCCGTATGCTTGGCCACGGCCATGGTGTAGGGCATGGGCATGAGGTCGTGCGTGTAGCGGCCATCCACACTGCCCCAGCAGAGGTGATCCGAGAGCCAAGGGGTGCCGGTGCGTTTCACCAGCTTTTTGATCTTCTTTAAATGCTCTTTATTGAGTGAATCCGCCGAGCCGAAATACATGGATACGCCGTGCTGCACCACGCGGTATTGCTCTAAAATCTGATCGAGAATTTCTAATGGCCTGCCGCCATCAACCATGAAATTTTCGGAGATAATCTCGAACCAATCCACCACGGGCTTTTGGCTGAGAATGTGTTGGTAGTGGGGAACCCGCAGGCCTACGCCGATGCCGTAGTCTGTGAAGCCGTTGAATTTATTAGCGGGCATATGGATCAAGGAGGCGGGGCTTCCAGCCCCTCATACTGTAAAACAAAAAGGGGGGGCGAGACGCCCCCCCTCCTTGCGTTTAATTACATGGCTAGCGTTTTGCAGCCGCCCTTGCCTTTGCAGGAGTTTTTGCCTTTGCAGCCGTTGTCGCCAGATTTGCAGCCGCCCTTGCCTTTGCAATCGTTCTTGCCTTTGCAGGTGTTTTCCCCGGCATTCACGGTCTTGGAGACCACGGTGCCCGCTTTCAGTTGGGTCTTAGCGGAGGAGTCCGTGGTCGTTTGGGAAGCATAAGCCCCAGAGAGCAGACCTGCGATAGCGGCACCAGCGATGATGGATTTAGTATTCATAAGGATTAGATATTGAGTTTTGTTTTTTGGTTTTAGGTATCCTCCACATCACGGACACGTGACGGGAGTAACCATGTGAGGACCATAGGAAAACTTTATTCCCGCCCACTAGAAAAATATTTTCCGCATCCGAGGAAAGGTCGCTCCAGAGCGCGGACTTTAGCACGCCAGTTTCGGCAGTGTGTTAGTGCGGATGCGGAGATCCTAGCGGACTAAAGTCCGCGCTCCGGGGTCCGCAAAGTTTTAGTTGCCGCTGGCGGAATCGGGCGCATTTCAGCGGTTCCATTTTCTGAACCCTGACCCTATTTAATAATGACCCCTACTGAAGCCGCCACCCATCTTGATAACCATCTGCGTGAGATCATTGCGTGGCATTTCGATGAGGCCACGGGCTGTCCTTTCTGGCTGGACTGGATGAAGCAGGCGGGGTGGGATCCGCGTCAGGAAATCAAGTCCATGGCTGATTTGCATCGCTTCCCCCATTTCCAAGATGAGTGGCTGAGGGATGAGCAGAATGAGCGCTTTGTGCCTCGGGGCTTTGCGGGACGCCCATTTAATATCTTTGAGACAGGCGGCACTACGGGCTTGCCTAAGCAACGGGTGGGCTGGGAAGACTATAAAACGGACTACGAAGAGTTCGGCAATAATCTCGACGAGGCCTATTTCCCACGCGGTGGGAAATGGCTGATGCTCGGGCCGACCGGGCCGCGTCGGCTGCGCATGGCCATTGAGCATCTGGCGAACTACCGGGGCGGCTCGTGTTACTTCGTGGATCTGGACCCACGGTGGGTTAAGAAGCTCATCGCCCGGAAGCAGTATGATGAAGTGGAGCGCTACATGAAGCACGTGATCGACCAAGGAGCGGAGATCATTAAGCATCGGGGCATCTCTTGTTTATTTACCACTCCGCGGTTGTTGGAATCTCTGGCGGAGAAAATTTCCCTGCCCGGACTAGGCATTAAAGGCGTCTTCTGCGGTGGCACGAGCATGACTCCGCAGATGGTGCGGTTCCTCAGTGAAGAAGTGCTAGAGGGGAAAGCGCAGTTTGTGCCCACGTATGGGAATACCTTGATGGGTCTAGCGTGCAGCCTGCCGGGGCAACTGAAAACGCAGAATTACAGCGTGACTTACTACGCCCCGCAGCCGCGCGCAGTGCTGCGCATTGTGCATGGGGAAAAGACGGATGAGCTGATGGGCTACGGGCAATATGGGCGGGTGGAATTAACCACGCTGACAAAGGAGTTTTTCATGCCGCGTTTCTTAGAGCGGGATGAGGCGATCCGGCGTCAGCCGACGGAGAAGTATCCGTGGGACGGCGTGGGGGATGTGCGGCCATTTGGGATGATGGAGAAGAAGGTGATTGAGGGGGTGTATTAGGGTTGCCATGCCGCCCCCACCTCCTGCTTGGATCACCACGTTAGCCGAGTTCCTCCGGCACGAGCTGGGTGTGGAGGCAATGCTGCTAAATCCTGAGGAGCGCAGTGTTTCTCTGGCCACGTTAGGCAGTGTGGATGTGGCGGCCTTGCAGGAAAGGCTCTCCCGCGTGCTGGCCACGCTGGCGCAGAGCCTGCCGTTGCCCGCTGCCGATGCCGATGCTGCGGGCGTGCATTTGAAATCGCTGCCGCATCAGACGTTGCTAGAGAAACCCAGTTGCCCCACGGCTCCGCGCCTGTGGCAATGGCGGGATTTCACTTGGCCAGATCCTGCGGAACTAGAGCAACAGAGCGCTGAGGAATGGCAACTCCTGGCACGGCAGGCGATGCTCTGCGGCGTGGGATTACTCATTGGCTGGGTGCTGGAAACGTGGTCGATCGGCCCGTGGTGGGTGGCCAAGTTGGTGTATCTAATCGCGTTAGTCAGTGGTGGCTGGGATGCGGCAGTGGACGCCTGGGCGAGCCTGCGGGAGCGGCGGCTGGACGTGCATTTTCTCATGCTCGCGGTGGCGGGGGGCGCGGTGGCGGTGGGCGCGTGGACGGAGGGGGCGTTGTTGTTATTCCTCTTCTCCGGCTCCGGGGCCATGGAGCACTATGCGCTGCATCGCACGCATCGGGAAATCAACGCTCTAACCAAGGGCGCACCGAAGACGGCCCTGCTCTTAATCCCGGACGGCAGCACACGTCCGCAGCCCGTTTCCCTGCTCGTAGCAGGCGATGTGGTGCTACTGAAACCCGATGAAATCTACCCCACAGATGGCGATGTCCTAGCTGGAAAATCTGCCGCCGATGAATCCAACCTCACAGGCGAAAGTCTGGCCATAGATAAGAATGTGGGCGATTCCGTGCTCAGTGGCACGCTCAACCTCTGGGGCACGCTAACCATCCGCATCACGCGCCCAGCGCGCGAGTCTGCGCTGCAACGCATCATCACGCTGATCCAAGATGCGCAGCACCTGCGCGCGCCCAGCCAGCGCTTCACGGATCGCTTCGGCACGCGCTACACGCTGGGGATTCTGGGGCTCACGCTGGGGATGTTCTGCGTGTGGTGGCTGGCTCTGGGGGTGCCTGCATTTACGGATTCCG
>JAYVOP010000229.1:0-5136 GCA_043757865.1 Verrucomicrobiales bacterium
TCAGCATCGCTCCAGCGCCAGCGGGTGCTCCGGCAGCACCCACCGCCACACCTCCCATCAGCATCGCCCCAGCCCCTGCTGGCGCTCCCGGGGCCCCCACCGCCACGCCTGCTCCCGGGGCGCCTGCCGCCCCTCCGGCACCTCCCGCCAAACCCAAGGTTCCTTCCCTAACCGTGGCGGAAAAAGAAGGTGCAGTGTATCTGATTTCCGATGCGGATCTCATCAACGACCAAGTGGCTCTGGAACAAGGCCGTGGCGCGTTAGGCGAGCCTTCCAATGCGAACTTGCCATTCATCATGAACATCGTGGACGACCTCGCTGGCAATGCTGGCCTGATCCAAGCCCGCAGCCGTTCCTCCGCCTCCCGGCCCTTTACTAAACTCAACGAAATCCTCGAAGAAACCAACAAAGGCCTGCGCGAAGAGCAGAAGAAAGTCGAAGAGCAGATCGAAACCTGGAAAAAGGAAATCACCTCCGCTGGCGGCAAGAAGAATCCTAACAGCCCCTTCATCATGGTGGACCAAAAGCAGATGGGAGAGCTGAACAAAAAAGTGGAAGAAGGCGAAGTCAAAAAGCGCGAACTCCTCAAGGCCTTCCGCAAGAACGTGGACGGTAAATTCAACACCTACCAAGCCTGGAACATCCTCGGCGTGCCGCTGCTCACCATCCTCATTGGCTTCGCCATCGTGCTCGGCATCAAGAGCAAGACCGCTGCCCGCTAACCGCTATTTTTCCATACCTCTAGCAAACGATATTTGAACTGTATGAAATTGAAACAACTCGCTATCCTCACTGGCATCCTCGCCATCGTCATTGCCGCCGTCATGATGAACACGGGCCTCAAGGGCGATGCCCAAGACGATGCCATCGGCAAACGCATCTACGCCAAAGTCCTCCCAGAAGAAGTCTCCACCATCGTGCTCAACGGCGGGAAAGAAGAAGTGACCCTGGAAGTCAAAGACGGAAAATGGGTCGTAGCCGGACGCGATGGCTTTCCCGCCAACGCCGATAACATTGCCAAGCTCGTTTCCAAAGCCGTGCTCATGGAAGCCGCCGATGTGAAGACCGACATCAACGACAAATACCTCAGTCGCTTCAAGCTCCAAAAGCCCGGCACGGGCGGTAAGGACGATGAGACTGGCACCTCCGTGGTGCTCAAAAAAGCTGATGGCACACAGCTTGCCAGTTTCCTCATCGGCAAAACCGCCAGCAACAGTGCAGGCATGGGCGGCTATTCTAATAGTCAGCCGCAATACCTGCGGGACGATGCCGTGGCCGGTAAGGTCTTCATCATTAAAGAAGCCTACGACTATTTCATGAACAGCATCACCAACAAAGATTGGTTGGATAAAGTGAACTTCATGAAAGTGGAAAAGCCCAAGTCCGTGGCCCTCACCAGCGCCAAGCCCGAGGATAACTGGACCATCGCCCGTGAGAAGGAAGGCACGGACGTCAACGAACTCAAACTAGCTGATGCCAAGCCAGGCGAGGAGTTCGACGTGAACAAAGCCAGCAACAGCGCCAACGCCTTTGCCAGTGCGAGTTTCACCGACGTGGCCACCGCCGAACAAAAGGCTAAGGCAGGTTTAGAAGCCCCGGCACGCACCGCTGTGATCGACACCTTTGATGGATTCAAATACACCATCAAAGTCGGTAACGCCGTGGAGAAACCCGCGGGCGCAGACCCCGCAGCAGGTGCGAGCGACGAATACTTCGTGACCTTCGACGTGGACGCCACCCTCAACGAGAAGCAGCCCGAGCCAGCTCCCGTGGCTGATGACAAGCGCACCGACGAAGAGAAAAAGAAAGCCGCTGAAGACGCTACCAAGAAATTTACTGACGACCTAACCAAGGCCAAAGAGAAGCTGGCTAAGGAAAAAGCGCTGGCTGGGAAAGTTTACATCCTGCCTAAATACAGCGTGGATCCACTGCTCAAGAACCGCTCGGAATTGATGAAAGACAAACCCGCTGATGGTGCCGCCCCAGCCGCTGCGGCTACGCCTCCTACCTTCCCTGGCAGCAGCCCCGCCGCTACCCCAATGCCAGAGGGCCACGGAGCCGCTCCCACTCCTGTGAAGCATGAGCCGATCACGGCCACCACGCCACCCATCAGCGTGGACATCCCCGCCAATAACTCCGAGGCCAAACAAACCGAGGCGATGAAAGCCGCCAATGCCAAGGACCAGCCCAAGGTGGAGATCAAACCCGCTGCGCCAGCGGCCAAATAACCTTAATCCCCAAGGAGTGGTGATTCACATCTATGGGGTGGCGGGCTGAGGCCGCCACCCCATGGATGTAGGCATTTTCAAGCACCTAAAAAAGTGCGACCTCGCATGTCAAGATGGCGGCCTCAGCCCCCGCCACTTTCAGTGGCTCGCCTGCGGCGGCCCATGAGATCAACTTTTGAAAGCAAATTGGCCTACTCCGTTGAGGCGGATTGCAACTCCGCGCTCCATCGCGCAAACAAAGCCGGGCGCTCATTGCTGAGCGCCCGGCTAAAGTTAAACTAAGCGGCTAAGGGCTTAGGCGAGGATTTCACCGACGCGACCAGCGCCAACGGTGCGGCCACCTTCGCGAATGGCGAAGCGCATGGTGCGCTCCAGGGCGATGGGGGTAATGAGTTCGATCTCCATGGCGATGTTATCGCCAGGCATCACCATTTCCACGCCTTCGGGGAGCTTGATGCTGCCAGTAACGTCGGTGGTGCGGAGGTAGAACTGGGGGCGGTAGTTATTGAAGAAGGGGGTGTGGCGGCCACCTTCGTCTTTGGAGAGGACGTAAACCTCGGCCTTGAACTTGGTGTGGGGTTTCACGGAACCAGTCTTGGCGAGCACTTGGCCGCGTTCGATGGCGTCTTTCTTCACACCGCGGAGGAGTAGGCCGACGTTGTCACCCGCCCGACCTTCGTCGAGGAGTTTACGGAACATTTCGATGTCCGTTACGGTGGTCTTCATGGTGTCCCTGAAACCGATGATTTCCACTTCTTCCATCTTCTTCACGATGCCGCGCTCGACCCGGCCAGTGGCCACGGTGCCACGACCTTCAATGGCGAACACGTCTTCCACGGGCATGAGGAAGGGCTGATCGATCGGACGCTCAGGCAGGGGAATGTAGCTATCAACAGCTTCCATCAGTTTGTTGATGTTGGCTTCATGGACAGGATCGCCATCCAGCGCCAGCTTGGCAGAGCCTTTGACAATCGGCACTTCGTCGCCTGGGTATTCGTATTGGCTGAGGAGATCGCGAATTTCCATTTCGACGAGGTCGAGGAGTTCTTCATCATCCACCATGTCCACTTTGTTCATGAAAACAACGAGGTTAGGCACGCCGACTTGGCGGGCGAGGAGGATGTGCTCACGGGTTTGTGGCATCGGGCCGTCCGCAGCGGAAACGACGAGGATGCCGCCGTCCATTTGCGCAGCGCCCGTGATCATGTTCTTCACATAGTCAGCGTGTCCTGGGCAGTCCACGTGGGCATAGTGGCGGTTTTCAGTTTCATATTCCACGTGGGCGGTGTTGATGGTGATGCCGCGCGCTTTTTCTTCTGGAGCAGCGTCGATGTCCGCATAGCCCTTGGCTTGTGCGAAGCCTTTTTTGGCGAGCGTGGAAGTGATAGCGGCAGTGAGCGTGGTCTTGCCATGGTCAACGTGACCGATGGTGCCGATGTTCACGTGTGGCTTATTGCGTTGGAATGATTCTTTAGCCATGATGGATAATAGTTTGGGTGGTGGTTATGTCTTGTTTTGGGAATTGTCTTAAGGGAATGGAGCTTGTGGAGGGGATTGAACCCTCGACCTCTTCCTTACCAAGGAAGTGCTCTACCACTGAGCTACACAAGCAAACTGCAATTTTTCCCTAACGGCTGAAACCGTCGGGCGTAGAGAAAAGGAAAGGTAGGTTCACTAGGAGAGTCGATTGTTTCCGGGGGAATCTCAGAGAGACCTCGACGGGTTTTCCACTCAACGACCCGAGTGAACCTACCATTCGCTTTTTCGCATTGCGTCGCGGACTCTATTTTCCTTCTGCGGCGTGTCAAAAGGATTTTGGGGGAAGTTTCGGACATCCGCTAGCCATTACTCGCGCGCATCGCTGGCCTTGCTAGGCGGAGCATTGAGGGGCGGCGGCAGGGGCCCGGTGCCAGCATCTCCCTGGGCAGCCTGGGCGCGGATGGCTCCCGCGAGGGCGTGGGCCAGAGCTTGGCGGTAGGCGGGGTTCCCGCAGCGGCTAGACTCCGCAGGATTGGAAAGATAGCCACATTCCACAAGGAAACAGGGGATCTCTGGATTGCGGGTGAGGCGGATCTTCCGCCGCACGAGGCCGCGTTTGGAATGGCTAGGGGAAAGGGCGCTCAGCGCGGTCTGCGCTCGAACGGCCAGCCCATGGCTGTCCACGCGCCAGAAGTAGGTCTCTGGGCCGGCCACACTGCTGGCGTTCGTTTGGTTATAATGGATGCTGATGAGGATGCCATCGGCATAGCCACTGGCCAGGGCGACCCGTTCATCCAGCTCGATAAAGGTATCGTCGCTCCGCAGCATCACCACGTGGAATTGCCCGCTCAGCTCCGCCTGCAAGCGCCGCGCAGTATCCAGCGTCAGATCCTTTTCCCGTAAGCCCGTGGCGTGATTCACGGCACCGGAATCTTTCCCCCCGTGCCCGGCATCGATCACCACGGTGCGGAATCCCTGCGGCCCGGCCCGGTGCCCTAGCACGTCCCGCGTGCTAACTGCGCCTGGGCGCACGGCGGTGGTTGGTCCGGCACAGGAACTGAGGACAATGGCGGCAAGACTAACGACGAGGACTGGGGAAAATTTCATGGTTAGGAGCTTTGATAGTTTACGGGTTCTTCGGTGATCGTGATGTCGTGCGCATGGCTTTCTTTCAAGCCTCCCGCCGTGATGCGGACGAAGTTGGCCTTGCTGCGGAGTTCGGCTAAATTCCGTGCGCCCACGTAGCCCATGCCAGAGCGCAGACCGCCCACGAGCTGGAAGACCACATCCCGCAATGGCCCCCGGAACGGCACCCGACCTTCCACGCCTTCCGCCACTAATTTGCCACTGGAATTCTGCCCATACCGATCTCCCGACCCCTGCCGCATGGCCTTCAAGCTGCCCATGCCACGGTATTCTTTAAACGTCC
>JAYVOP010000230.1:0-5117 GCA_043757865.1 Verrucomicrobiales bacterium
TGATGAAGGAGTGATGACCTATTTCCTTCAAGGATTGACCGCACACCTTGCTGGACAAGGGAGAGCGGCTTGCTTAACTGGCGGTCATGCCCACCTCCCTGCCTTTTCCGCCAGACGCCACTCTTCATTGTTTCCAAGATCTCACTGGCCATGCCGCCACGCACATGGTCTTCGCGCCTGGACGAGTGAATCTCATTGGAGAGCATACGGACTATAATGACGGCTATGTCCTACCCATGGCCATTGATCTAGGCGTGGCCATAGCGGCTAGGCCACGGGACGATCAACGCGTGCGGTTGTGGTCATCTCAACTGGATTTGGAGCCCGTGGAAATAGATCTCGCGCAGCCCATCCAGCCTGCGGAGCCCGCCTGGAGCAACTATGTGCGCGGCGTGCTCGCGGGCTTACAAGCGGCGGGCCTGACCTTGCCCGGATTCGATGCCGTGATTTACGCTAACTTACCAGCAGGCGGCGGGCTCAGCAGCAGTGCGGCCTTAGAGGTGGGCACCGCTCTGCTGGGGGAGTTGCTAGCCGGGCAGCAGTTAGACCCCGTGCAGCGGGCACTCCTCTGCCAACGCGCAGAGCACGCGTTCGCAGGCACGCCGTGCGGCATCATGGATCAGTTTGCCGTCAGCTTTGGCCAGCCGGGGCAGTTCCTGTTGCTGGATTGTCAGTCCCAAACCTACCAACTAGTGCCCATGCCCACGGGAGAAGTTTCCCTGTTAGTCATCAACAGCATGGTGAAGCACGCGCTGAGTGAGGGCGAGTATCAGAAACGTCGGGAAGACTGCTTCCAAGCCGCTCGCATCCTTGGCGTGCCCAGCCTGCGGTCAGTGACCACCGCACAGGTGGAGGCCTCCCAAAGCTGCCTCCCTGACCAACTCTACCGCCGCGCGCGACACGTCACCACGGAAAATGAGCGCACCCTAGCCGCCGTGGAGGCCCTGCGCCACGGGGCCTGGGCAGACCTGGGCCAGCTCATGTATGCTAGCCATGCCTCCCTGCGCGATGACTATGAAGTGAGCTGCGCAGAGCTAGATCACCTCGTGGAGATCGCCCGCAGTCATGGCGTGGAGGGTTGCCGGATGACCGGCGGAGGCTTCGGTGGCTGCTGCATTGCCCTAGTGCGCACGGACGGCGCAGCGGCTATCACCACTGCCATCCAGGCGGACTACCTCGCCCGCACGGGCCGGAGCGCCCGAGCCTTTATCACTGAGCCCTCCGCAGGCCCTCGCGTCATCCTGGCGCCGTAGCGCCCTATCTATAAAAGTTACTCTGGTTACGCCTGCCAGTTCTGCGCAATGCCTTGGTCCGTCTTGAGATAGGGCAGCCAGCCTAATCCGAAGGCGCTGATAACGATGTGTTTCTTCAGTGGGCGGAGGCTTTCGGTGGTGAACTCTAGGTTAGCCGGATCGCAGGCGTGCTTCATTTCATCCACTTGGATTTGGGCTTCTTCGTTGATGGCGGCTATGTTCGCTTGGACTTCTTCGAGTTTGGCTTCGGCGGTGCGGAGATCGCCTGATTCTTTCCAGGCTTTGCCTGCACCCTTGGCGCTGCGGGCTCCGGCGGTAATGGTGGTGCTCATGGTTTTGCGGCCAAAGATGACGCCTAAAATGGTCTGGCCGATGCTGACGGCAGTGCTGATTTTGGCGGCACGCGCTTCTTGTTGTTGCTTGTCCACGGCGGCTTCTGCGCGGGCGAGGTCGTCTGCTAACGCAGCGGCCCTAGCCCCGAATTTCTTGCGGATGGCGTCCAGTTTATCGTCGCGAAGTTCACGGAGTTTTTGGGCGGAGGCGTTGCGGAAATCATCTGCGCTCTGGCCGGGCTCGCTGTAGGCATTGAGGGTGGGGGAGTAGAGCAGGTCCACGGTCTCGTGGCTGCTGGCCCACTCGAAAAAGGCATCGCGCGCGGCTGTGTAGGTCTTGGATTGTTTGGCGAAGTCTGGCAGTGTTTCCCATTCCACGGTGCCTTCGGCGGGCTCGCGAGAAAGTTTGTCAGGATCAAATTCAATGCGGGTGCCTTTGTCAGGATCTATCGTGATCATTTCCTCGCTGAGTTTGTTCACCAAGATGACTTTCTTCTTCACGAATATGTCTTTGCTAGCATCGTTGATGGAAATTTCCGCAGCGCGAAAGGCCGCTGGAATATACACGGTGGGGGCCTCCCCGGGAGCCTTCACGGGCGGAAAAAAGAATTGCTCAATTGTGCTAGGCACGTTGGGGCGACCGTCATCGCTGCCGCTGAAAACGGCCACGGTAGCTGGTTCTTTCGTTTCCTCAGTAGGTTCTTCCTCCGCATCATCCTTCGGCTTGCCTTTGAGCGTGCCCTTGGGTTTCTTAGCCACGGTGCCGGGCAGAGCGGCGTATTTTTTCCGCTGTGGGTCCATCAGGCTCTTGATTTGGCTGCGGGTTAGCGGACCGCGTAGATACGTCATGCACCAGCGGACTTGAAAGACGACGGGGCCGTCTTCGTGAGTGTTGTTCATCAGGAAAACACGGTTTCCTAGACCGGCTAGGAGCCTGTCGATGCTGGCGCGATTAAAGTTAGCACTCTGGCTGCTGGCGGCTCCTTCAAGGCCGTCTAACACGCGATTTTTGTCCCGCTCGGTTTGCAAACGGCCGAGGAACCAAGTGCCGATATTGGACAAGGCCTTGTAGTCCAGATCGACGGGGTTCTGCGTCGCTAGCAAGACGCCGACACCGAACGCACGGGCTTGTTTCAGCAGCAGCATCATGGGTTTCTTGCTCGGTGGATTCTGCGTGGGTGGCAGGTAGCCGTAAATTTCATCCATATAAACCAGCGCTCTTAGACTGGTGGTCCCGGACTGTCCGCGCATCCAGCCGACGGTCTGATTCAATAGCAGGGAAACGAAGAACATGCGCTCGCTATCACTAAGATGGGCGAGGCTGTAGATGGCGATGCGGGGCTTGCTTTTTTCTCCGTAGAGCATCTTTTTCACGTCCAGTGGCTCGCCCGTCATCCACGTCGCAAAGCCGGGGCTGGCCAGCAGACTATTGATCTGCATGGCTAGCTCGTTGCGCTTTTTGGGTGGGTAGAAATCATCCACCGCAATCACGCCGATGGTGGGAAATGGCGGCTGCTGCACATACTCAATGATGCTGCCGAGGTCCAGGCTCTCGTCCTCATGCCAGCAGTGGTTCATGATGTTAGACAGGAGGATGTGCTCTGGGCTTTTGATGGGGTCCGCAGTGATTCCGCAGAGGCCGAGGATGCTGCTGACCGTGCTTTCCACGCGGTCGCCTAACAGTTCGGCATCGTCTAAAATTTCAAACTCCGGCACCGCCATGGAGCTAAGAATACTCACCGGAATCCCGGCATTGCTGCCGGGCGTGTAAATGGTGACGTCCACTTTATCCCGCATTTGTTTAATGCGGTCTGCGCCTTGGCCCCAGTCGGCTAGGCCCTTTTTCCACATCTCCGCTTGGGCGGCAGCGAAATCGTCTGGCGTCATGTTTTGCTTAGCCGCATCGTCCTCGTTGATCCACGGGCGGAACTCGGATGGGCTGAGATTTGGAAACGTGAGGCAAAAATTAGCAATGTCGCCCTTGGGGTCGATTACGATGGCGGGGATGCCGTCCATGCAGGCTTCCTCCAGCATCGTGAGGCACAGGCCCGTCTTGCCAGAGCCAGTCATGCCCATGACCACGCCGTGGGTCACCAAGTCTTTGGAATCATACATCACCAGCTTGTCCTTCATAGTCCTAGTCTTCTGCTCATATTCGCGCCCCATATAGAAGCTGCCTAGTTTCTCGTAATCTTCGACGTTGATTTGCATGATGGGGACGGTGTTAGGGGATGGAAAATGATGAGCCGATCCATCGTCGCGCGGGCGGGGGTGTCAAGTGAGGGAGGGAGGCTGCACCTGTGTAGCTCTCGTTCGTGACCACGAAAGTAGGCGCAAGCAAGTCCGCCAAGCCTCTACGCACCAGCAACTCCGCATCCTCCACCCACAGGCAATCGTCCTGACAGATCAACGCCGTTTCCGCCCCGCTCTCGATAAATTTTTCCAGCGCCTGGACACCCGAACGCTTACAACCGACCGCCCCCAGAATGTAATCCCCACGCAGGTAGTCCACATTGCCGTATGCCTCCATGCCCTTCATTTCTTCCCAACGAATTGAGCTTGGCCCCGCCCGCACACCGTCCACGATTTCATATTCCATCCCAAAATTTTGCCAATTCTTCGCCAAAACCATGCGGCGGTCAGAGCGTTCCGGCAGGGAGATAACATACACTTTATCGGCTAGATTCCTCAGCGGGCGTGCATAGAATTCCGTGCTAGGCATTATCCATGTTTCCGCAGTTTGTAAGACCACGAGATTTTCACTAGCCCGCACGTAAGTCAGTCCACTGCGCTCCCAAGCTGTGATCACAGGCACCGTCAGCGCTTGATCCCAACCCGCTAAAATCACCAAGGCCCCCGCGTTCAAACAGGTCCGCAGTGACAGCGCTCCGTTCAGTAAGGGAGCCTGTGCAGCAGCCCGGCCTCTACCCAGAGCACGTCTATCTTCGGTAAGTCAACCTCCCGCAGATCATACTAGGGTCAGGGCCGGGTCTAGCACGGCGTGAAGCCATTCCACTTGGGCTGACTCCCGGCTGCGCCATTCCCACTCGGCGTAAGCAACGGCATCGTGTTCCATTCCGAGCAACTTGGCGGTGGGAAATACTTCCGTCAAGATCTGGCCACTTGGCCCAGCACCTAACTGTAGCATCTGGGCCACCTGTGGACAGAGAGCGGCAATTTTTGTTGGAGAAACTGCCTATCCTTCAAGCTGAATGCTACTAGATCGTGTCGTCACAAGATTTAAGCCCAGAGACAAGCGCAGCGAAATTGGACAGCGACAAGGAAAGAAGCTGCGCGTTTGGCATAGCGTGTCGCAATGCCGCGCCAACGTTTGAGGTGCAGAATGGCGTTCTCCACCAGATGCCGTAACTTGTAGAGATCCTCGTCGTAGCCACGGGGTTGCTTGCGGTTGGCTTTCGGCGGGATGACGACCTCCATTCCTGTAGCCTGGGCTTGGCTCCCAATGGCATTTGTATCGTAGGCCTTGTCGGCAAGGAGGGCGGTGGCAGCGATCCCCTCAATCAACTCCGCA
>JAYVOP010000231.1:0-5116 GCA_043757865.1 Verrucomicrobiales bacterium
ATCCTGATCCAGATCGCCTTTGCCTTTGCCCCGCCGGGAACATTGCAGCCGGAGCTGAATCTGGACCTCATGGAGGAGGCCATGGAGGAGTTTATGGACGATGGCGCGCAGCAGGATGAGGCGGCCATTATTCAATATTGTCGTCAGCCGCACTTGCTGAAGCTGGCTTTGAAAACGCTGGTGGAATTCAATGCGAACACGCCGAAAAAGATGCGTCGCCTAGCCGCCAATGAAATGAGCATCATCACGTTGCTCCTGCGGGTGGTCATCGATGAATTCGATGCCGCCATGCGCAAGCCCGAGAACACGCGGGCGTCCTGCCGGGAGTAGCTCGCCCCTGGCTGCGGTTATAGTTCCCAGAAAAAAAGGATTGATTATTCAGCAACGGCTAGCGGCCAATCTCCAACGTGTGGAAAGCTACACGATGATGCGTCTAGCGGAGCTAGAGCGACTCGTGCAGGGCACCGAGCGTCGGCTTGGGCAAAATTTAACTAACGAAAAAGAGGTGCGTCTAGCCGAGGTTAGCACCTCCCAGAAGAGGCACGACGAGCTTTTGCCCTGATGCATCGGAACATGGAAACCTTTGCTCTGGAAACGGCCAAACACCTGGAGACCCGCCGCTCTGAACTGTATAAAGCCCGGGAGTAATTTGCCGCGCAGACGCAGCAACTCCGGGACCATACCCCCACACTGCATGGGCTGGCGGAACTCTTCGCCCACGCCTCCGAGCACCTGCGCAGCAGCACGCCTGCCGCTGCCGAGCCTGCGGAGAGCGCTCCGCGCCACCGCACTCCAGGGGTGCTGGACTTTGAGGGGTTGGCCCACTAGCCATCCAGTATGACCCCCCGTTCCTGCTACCACTCACGTTCGTAGCGCTTTCGCCTTTCCCCGATGGCCGATTCCGCTCTGCTCCCCCACTTATGAATAGCCGTCACCTGCTCTGCCTCTTGTTTTTGCCTCTAGTCCTCCGTGCTGCGGAGGCTCCGCCATTGGACCTCATCATCATGGCTGGTCAATCCAATGCCGTGGGCTTCAATGCGCGACCCCAGGACTTGCCAGCCTCCGCAGGCGATGCGCAGATCCCGTTCTGGTGGCGCTGTGGTGATCCCGGGCCAGATGACCATGATACCACCAGCGGCGGAGCATGGAGCACTCTGCGCGCGCAGCCGTTAGGAAATCCCTCACACGACGGGCCGCGTCAGTATGGCAACTTTGCCCAGGCAGAAGGCGGCTTCGGGCCGGAAATCGGCTTGGCACGGACGTTGCAGGCGCAGGGCCAATCTGTGGCCGTGGTGAAGGTGGCATTTAGCGGCACGGGCCTGCGATCGGATTGGAATTCAGCAGACGCAGGCGTGGGCGGGGCGTGTTATCGTGCCCTGTTAGGGGAAATGACCGCTGCGCTGGCGGCGGCCCGGGAGCAGCATCTACGGCTGCGGCTGCGCGCCTTCGCGTGGGTGCAGGGCGAGAGCGATGCCAATGCCCAGGACGCGCCTAAATACACGGCCAATTTCCTCGCCCTGCTAGCCGCCCTGCGCCACGATCTCCATGCTCCAGATCTGATTGCGCTGCTGGCCGTGAATGAGCATTTCGGCTCCGCTAAAGGCAATGCTTTCATGCCGCAGATCGTAGCCGCGCAACAGGCCGTGGCCGCAGCGGACGTGCGTTGCGTGCGCGTGCCCACCGACGCGTTCAGCATTGCCAATGATGCGCATTTCGATTCCGTTGGAACCCTCGCGGTGGGCGAGGCGATGGCCGCCGCATTAGTGAAAAAGGAAACGGAGCTGACCGGCCAAGTGGGTGGCGCTCTCTTTAACACCGAGCCTTCCCCAACGCTGCCGCTACCGCCTGCGGAGGCCGTGCAGCAGTGGCGGTTTCCCGATGGCCTAGCGGCTAGTGTCTTTGCCGCCGAGCCGGACGTGCGCCAGCCCATCGCGTTAGCCGTGGATGACCGGGGCCGCTTATGGGTGGCGGAATGCTACACCTATGCCGAGGCCAAGACGGGCTGGGTGGGGCAGTTGAAAGATCGCATTGTGATCTTCGAGGACACGGATGGCGATGGCCACCATGATAAACGCACCGTGTTCTGCGAGGGCTTGGATAAATTGACGAGCATTGAGATCGGCTTCGGCGGCGTGTGGGCGCTGGCGTTGCCGAACCTTATTTTCATCCCCGATGCCAATGGCGATGACCGCCCGGACGGCCCGCCGCTAGTGAAATTAGACGGCTTTGAATGGAAGGCTGGCCACCACACCGTGGCCAATGGCTTGCGCTGGGGGCCTGATGGATGGCTCTACGGACGCCATGGCATCCAATCCGTTTCCACGTTAGGTGCGCCCGGCACGCCGGACGACCAACGCCTGAAAATGAACGTCGGCATCTGGCGCTACCATCCGCAGCGCGGCACCTGTGAAGTCGTCTGCGTGGGCACCACCAACCCTTGGGGCATGGATTGGAATGAGTATGGCGAGGCCTTCTTTATCAATACCGTCATCGGCCATCTCTGGCAGGTCATCCCAGGCGCGCACTACCGCCGCATGTATGGCAATGATCTCAATGCCCACACCTACGAGGTCATGGAGCAGCACGCGGATCATGTCCATTGGGCCTCAGGCGAGAAATGGAACGACTGGCAACACCTGGGCACCACCGATGCCACGTCCGCTGCGGGCGGCGGCCATGCGCATACGGGGCTGCTCTTTTACAATGGCGATAACTGGCCGGACGCATGGCGCGGGAAACTGCTGACGATCAATTTCAACGGGCGTCGGCTCAATGTGGAAGACGTGGTGCCAGAGGGTTCCGGCTATGTGGGGAAACGCTTGCCGGACATCGGGCAGGCCAGTGATCCGTGGTTCCGTGGCATTGATTTAGTGGGCGCTGCGGACGGCGGGGTGTTCCTGGCGGATTGGTCAGACACAGGGGAATGCCATGAGAACGATGGCGTGAATCGGATGTCCGGGAGGCTCTATAAGATCGCGTTAGGCAAGCCGCAATCAGCCGCCGTGGCGGATGTGGGGAAACTTTCCGCTGCGGAGTTACTGCCGTTGCTGGACCACAAGAATGAATTCTATGCGCGTCATGCGCGGCGGCGGCTCCAAGAAATGTCGCTCAATGGCACGGATCTCAAAGCGGTGCGGGACCGCCTGCGCCAGAAATTCGCGGATGATCCTAACGTGGTAGGGAAACTGCGCGCGCTCTGGTGTCTGTACGCCAGCGGCGGCACGGATGCAGAGTTCCTGCGGGCGCAGTTGCTCCACGCGGAGGCCCACGTCCGGCAGTGGGCCATCCGGCTGCTGGTGGATATTCCTACCGATGATGCCACCCACACTGCGCTCATTTCACTAGCTGCTAAGGAAACATCTGCGCCCGTGCGGCTCTCGCTCGTAAGTGCGCTGCAACGCTTGCCGGTGGCTGCACGCATCACCATGGCCAAGCCGCTGCTGAGCCATTCGGAAGATGCTGCGGACCATAATTTCCCGCAGATGCTGTGGTATGGCATCGAGGGGATCGCAGAAAAGAATCCCGCCGCCCTAGCGGAATTAGCGCAGCACGCCGCCGTGCCTCACGTGCGACGTTGCATCGCCCGTCGGCTCACGGAAGCCAACTCCCTGGCCCCGCTGCTCAGTTTCGCCATAGCGGCTAGTGCGGCCGTGCAAGCGGATGTGCTGCAAGGCATGGCCGTGGCGCTGCAAGGCCAACGCCAAGCCAAGCCGCCGGAAGGCTGGACCGCTGCCGCTGCGGTGTTTGCCGAGAGCAAGGACGCTGCGGTGCAGGAAGCGTTCCGCGTGTTAGGCGCGATCTTTGCCGACCCGTTAGCACTGGCGGCCATGCAGAAAATTGTGCTGGATCCACAAGCCGATGCGGAGGCGCGGCGGGCTGCGCTGCGCGCACTGATCGCAGCCCGTGCGCCTGGGCTGCGGGCCTTGTGTGAGCAGGTGCTCCCGACGCCTGCCTTGCTGGCTACCGCAGCAGGCGGGCTAGCCTTGGAGGCTGATCCGGCTCTGGTGGAGTTGATTTTAAAAGAATATCCTCACGCGGCAGCCAACGACCGCTCCGGGATTTTGAGTACGCTCATTTCCCGCGCCTCGTGGGCCGCCCGGGTGCTCACCGCCGTGGCTGATGGGCGCATCCCGCGCGCAGATCTCAGCGCCTTTCATGCCCGCCAAATCCGCAGTTACAACGCTGCTGCTCTGACTGCTCAAGTCGCTACCGTCTGGGGTGAGGTTCACGATTCCTCCGCCGAGAAACAAGCCCGCATGGCCCAGTGGAAAACGCGGCTCACCCCTGCGGTGTTAGAGCAAGCCGACCGTGCCAAAGGCCGCACGCTTTTCCAAGCGGTCTGTGCTACTTGCCACACGCTCAATGGTGAGGGCGGTAAGATCGGCCCAGAACTCACGGGCTCCAGCCGAGATAATCTAGACTACCTCCTTTCCAATATTGGCGATCCCAGTGCCGTGGTCGCGCGCGATTACCAACTGACGACCCTAACCATGAAAGACGCCCGCGTGCTGGCCGGATTTATTCGCGAAAAGAACGATCACACTGTCACTCTGCAAACCCTAGCCGAGGCTATCACGGTCCCGGCTAGTGACATCGCCAAGACGGAGGTGGCCCCCATTTCCCTCATGCCCGAAGGCCTCCTGGAAGCCCTCAGCGAGACCGACGTGCGGGATCTGATGGGCTATCTGATGGCGAAGTAAGCGCCATCGGAGCACTGGATTTACAATCCGGTGATTTTTGGTTCAATTACAGCAGGGTGATCCTTCTTGAATCAGCCACCACTAAAGAATTTAAGGGGTATGCCAAGTTATACAATCATCAGTTAAATACGGGACTGTTTTTTAGCCGGAGCAAGCGTTTACTTGAGTGCGGATCCAGCCGTCACCCACTAACTGCCGCACCCGTTGGGGGTCGGTCCAGAGCGGGCGCAGTTCGGCTTCGATGGTGCTTTCCATTTGGTCCAGCGTTTGAAAGACCCGGTGGCCAGTCGCGTCCTTGAGCAGATCCCCGACTCGTTTCGTCGGATTGAGTTCCGGGCTGTCGGGTGGTAATGCGAGCAAGCAGACGTTCTCGGGCACGCGGGCGTCTCCCGCACGGAGATGAAAACCCGCTTGGT
>JAYVOP010000232.1:0-5114 GCA_043757865.1 Verrucomicrobiales bacterium
CAGCTAGCCATTGGTGCTCAGCTCCTTGGAGCTAACATCACAGCGATAAATACCACCACCCGGGTCATCACCCTGAGTGGCTTTGCGAGTGCGACGATCACCTCTGCCACGCCAGTTGATTTTACCTTATCTGGGGTAGGTGCATGGGAGAATCTCCTAGCCAATTCGCATGTTCAAGACAAGACCATCGTGATGGGCACCAACGATGGCGGCACCGGCATCATGAATGGTGCCATCAGTGTCTATATCGGCACCAAAACGAATACAGGTAACGAGATCGACAAGGCTGGTCTGAACAACGGCACGATGAAGTTTGTCAAAGTAGCTGGAGCGGCGGCTGAGATCACGGACCAGACGACGCGGGCGACTAGCATCACCAATGGGCGGCGTTTCAGCTTGGAATTCAATAGTTCGACAGCCTTCTCTCGTCCTGAGGACGGGGCCTGGAACCCAATGAATGATCGCGAGTTCTTCTTTGTCACGACGGATCGGCTTGATACCCTAACCGATGGCGTAGGCACCCAAATTGGCCGCACCCGCTTGTGGCGGCTCACTTTTGACGACATCACTAACCCAGACACTGGCGGCACGATCGACATCATGGTCACGGGCGGCATCGGCAATGATGCGGTGATGTGGGATAACATTACGGTCACCCGCGATGGTAAGATCGTCCTCCAGGAAGATGTGGGTGGAGCTGCTCACAATGGTAAAATCTGGTTCTACGACCCAGCTACAAACGCGCTGAGCAAAATAGCCAAGCATGATGCTGGTCGCTTTGGTGACATCGCCAGCGGTGGCATCGCCATCTCAGCCACGGCCCCGTTTACCAATGACGAGGAGACATCTGGCGTCATTGAGGTTAGCGCCTTGCTCGGTGCCGCTCCTGGTGAGCGCATCTACCTACTAGTGGATCAAGCTCACTACACGACTGGCATTTCTGCGGCTAACGTCGAGGGCGGTCAGTTATTGCTCATGCGTCAAAAAGCGCCTAGCACGGCCGAGCCGCCGGTGGCTACCTTCGTAAATGCCACGGTCATAGAAGAAAGCTCCACCGGAGTCGAAGTCGCCCTAACTGCCACCGATGCCAATGGCGATACGCTGACTTACAGCATCGTCAATGCTCCAAATGCAGCACAGGGAACAGTCGGTGCGCTGGTTGGTAACAAAGTAACATTTACCCCAATCCCTGATTTTAGCGGCTTGGCGACGTTTACCTTCAGAGCCAACGACGGCACGTCGGACAGTAATGTCGCCACAGTTTTCGTCACCGTGACTGACATCAACGACGCTCCAACCCTAGCCACCATCAGCGATCTCAACCTCGCGAAGAACGCCCTGGCCATCGTCCCGCTAGTCAGCACCGCCGGCCCACCCAGCGAGCAACTTGTGCAAACGCTCACCATCACGGCCACTTCCTCTAACACCGCGGTGATACCCAACTCCACGAGCACCTCCACCAGCCTCACCATCGCTCCTGTGGCCGGGGCCACGGGCACTGCGACCATTACGGTCACAGTTCAAGACAGTGGTGGCACGGCCAATGGCGGTATCGACACCACCAGTCGCACGTTCACTGTTACGGTCACGGAACAGAACTACGCGGCCTGGGTAGCTGCTAATTTCACTGTTGGTGAAGCAGTTGATCCAGCCATCTCTGGTCCTGCGGCTAACCCAGATGGCGATGCACGCAGCAACGCATTCGAATACGCTTTGGGCAGCCTGCCGAAAGCCTTCGATTCTTCTTCCATCATCCGTCAGTTCTTAGATGCTACTGGATTGCCAGTGCTCCGCGTAGCACAAGGCCCTGGCGATAACGCCCTAACGCTGCAAGTGAGCAGCAGCTCCACTAGCGGCTTTACCACCGCCGCTTGGGCTCCAGAAAACAGCAGCGACCGCATCTTCATAGATGCAGCCGCCACGCCTGCGGCACCACGTTATGCGCGCCTAGCCGTTCTACTCGCAGGTGAAACGACCCCGCTCTACAGCGAGGTTTACAGCATCCGTGCCGTGGCTGTCACTGGCGCATCGGGCACGTTCGCTAGCGCTCCATTGGCCGAACCTCGCCTGGCAGTTGTGACAGTAGTCGGTGTGAGCGGTTCTAGCCTCACGCCATCTTCCAACGCTTGGCCAGCAGATCTGCTCATGGCCGGTCCATGCTACGTCACGATCACGAGCGGCTCAAATGCCGGTGTAACTTCCGACATTACAGGTCTTACCGCTGGCATCTTAACGCTGAGCGACGACCTGAGCGGCATTGCCCTGACTGGCGATGGGTTGGAAATCCGCCGTCACCATACATTTAGAAACCTGTTTGACCGTAGTAATGCCGGCACCCTGGCTCCAGGTCTAAACTCCACGGTGGCGGACAATGTCCAATTCGCCAAACCCGATGGCAGCACGGAAACGTTCTTCAACTTCAATGGCACTGGGCCTGATTGGATGGACAATAACTTTGTTGCATCCGGCAGCCGGGTAATTAACCCAGAACAAGCGTTCTTCCTTCGTCGTAAAACGACTACAGCCGTAACCTTGTTCCAACAGGGCGTGGTAATGCCAGGCCGCAACGGATCCGATACCACACGCGCAGCCATTGTTCCCATCGAAACTGGCAGCAACTTGGTCACCTCGCCTGCCGAACGCAGCGTGACTCTAGCACAGCTTGGACTCTACACTGGAAACCCTGCCACAGGCCTCGCCAGCGGAGTCAATGTCAGCAGCGCAGACCGCTTAGTCATCCCTCAACCCAACGGCACCATGAAGACCTACTATTATTTTAGTAATGGCACCATCGCCCTGTGGGTGGACTCCGCAGGCCGTCCTGCGGGCACCGTCAGCCTGCCGCCTGGCACAGCATTCTACATCGTGCGCAAAGCACCTCGGGCCGCCTTCCCATGGGCCATGCCTTAATCATCAACTCACACCTAACCACTTCTAATCTCATGTTTAAATTCATACTGACACATCGCCCCAGCACTTGGGGACTCCTCACAGGCATGTTGCTGATTGCCTGCTCATCCTCCGCTTGGGCCATCCTTACCGTCACTACCAGTGCCGGCGTGGGGGAGCCGCATTTCTTCCAGCCAGATGGGGTGACAGCCTTGGCGGATGGGCTGAGCTATCAACTAGGTAAGTTCCCCAGTGGCACGGACCTCACCCAAGCGACTGGCTCGCCTGCTGCACTTTATAGCAGCTTCCAGCCATTCGCTACCGATACCATCTACACGCATCCGATCACACTGGAACCAGGATCGGCAGGAAATGATGTCTATGGCTTAGAAATTTTTTCCATGCAGCCTGCCTACTGGTGGGTTTACAGCACCTACGACGGTTTGGTGCCCGATGCTACGTTCTCCAACGTGACTGCCCAAGCGCTCTTCACCGGACCGTCCTCCACCTGGGTCTTCCCTGCGGTGGGCAGCCTCAGCGCACCTCCGGTTTTTTCCACGGGCGATCCACTGACGTTTTCGGCAGGTTCCATCGTGGCTGGCAATGTGCAGCTAGCCGCTGTGCCAGAGCCAGCGGTCAGTTGCCTAGCCGTATTGGCCAGTTGCCTCGTGACCCGCCGCCGTAGATAACGGATTGATACACTGCCAGCGCCAGCGAAACTTCGGATCCGCTGGCGCTTTGGTCGTTGAAGACGGTTCGCCTGATAGTGTGCGAATTGTAACGCAGCTTCGATTGTTCACGCGTTTCGATTGGACCATCGTATGATTATAATTCCCGATGGGGACGAATCCAATGAGATCACTAGCGCATACCATTTTCATCACTATAGCCTGTTTCGTTTTGTTGGTTTCAAGAACGCTTTCAATGACCCTGGACATTACCGGTCAGCCAGGTCAGCGCTTTGTTACAGACATTGATGGAGCGGCTGTTCCCGCTGGAACATTTGTCTGGGTAGGGTCTCTGAGTCAGGAAAATCAACTGCGCCCTGGTCTGTCGTATGCGGAAGTTCGCGCAAATTGGGAACTATACGGCAGCACTCTCACCCGCACGCTTGGAGGCCAGAGTGGAAGGTTCTCCGCTAGCATTTCACGGAACGTGCCGGAGTTCAGTCTGCGGAAAATTTATCTTCTCCTCACTCAGACCGTCAACAATCATACGCCCGCTGCCAACGGCAGTAATGTGGTTGCTTGGGCACTGCTCTCCAGCACGAACAGCGCTTGGATCTTTCCTGATAATGATGGGTTGCCCCCAGGGAATGCCACCGTCATCACCTCTAGCCAAACGAATCAAACGTGGGCTGGAAGTATAACTTTAGACACACTCCAGTTAGCTCCTACCCCATCTACGTCCTTCGCTCGATGGGCTTCCACGGCCTTTCTGGACAATTCAACGGCGGACACAACGCCGTCTGGGGATCCTGATCACGATGGTATCACTAATGTCTTCGAATGTCTATTTAACACAAATCCCCTCCATGGTAATCGAATCCCAGATCTGGCAAAAATCGGTAACGATGCCATCCTCTTCAGCTATCCTCGCAACCAGCAATTGCCGCCTGACTATGAGCGTCTAGAGATCTCTGCCGACCTCACGCAGTGGAGCGCGCCCTTCGCTTCTCAGTTCTTAAAATCGGAAACAACTGAACTTTGCCAGTATGAATTCCCGATTTCTAGCAACATTTCCCGTAGATTCTATCGCCTAAGGCTTCCATGGCTAGCGTTCTAGGTGCTGGGCCCCGTGATGGTCCGCGCCTTTGCAAGGCGCTTCATCGTGCTGGGCAACCTTATTCTTGGGTATTCTGTGTGGCCAGCAACGTTATGCCACCTCAGTGCGCTGCCTTGGATCCCGTCAATTCGGGACTGCCGGGCATGAGCAAGGTGGTCAGCGAGGACTGTGCGCGCCGTTACTTCGCAGCGATGAGTGATGAGCAGTCAGAGACGTGGCTGCGCGGGCAGTTGCGTGAGTGCTCCGGCCCCCTGCTGTTGGAGCCATGGGTGCCCTCAATTCCAACCATCCAATGGCGATTCGGGCCCCATTTCAACACGTAGCTTTGCCATTTATACCAATATCAGTTAAATACGGGACTGTTTTTTAGCCGGAGCAAGCGTTTACTTGAGTGCGGATCCAGCCCTCACCCACTAACTGCCGCACCCGCTGGGGGTCGG
>JAYVOP010000233.1:0-5111 GCA_043757865.1 Verrucomicrobiales bacterium
GCCGATGTCGATGAGGTTCACGTTATTGAACTGCGTGGCGATCTGCTTTTGCACGCGCGCACTGGCGCTAGGATCAGCCACCCGGGCGGTCATGACGGCGGAGTGGGGGAATTTTTCTAACGCCCGGTAGGCCAGGAACATCAAGGTGCCGCCTAAGAGCATCACGATAAACCACCAGATGGGGTCCACCGCACGCACCACCAAGCCTGCGCCTATCAAGCACAGCACCACCAGCCCGATGTTCTGCGTAAGTGCCGTTTTCTCTGAACAGAAAAGCCGCAGGCCCCTGGTAGGCCCCTGCTGTGCGCGTCCTTGTGGTATAGCGAAGCCACTTTTCCCTTCGCAGGGTCAGTGAGTGGATAGCGAAGTCGGCTACGCCATAGTTCAAGGACATGCAGCAGCATGTCCCTACCAAGTGCGCACCCAAAAGCTGTTTCCGGGTTGAGCGCAGAAACAATGCCCATCACGGGCTGATCAACACATACAACGGTTCCGCCAACCGCATCAACACCATCCGCAGCCGCACGCTGGGTGTGGTCAGCCCGGGTTGCGAGGGTAGTTTTTTTGAACGCTTACCTGCCCATTCCATAGGCCGCGTAATTCAGCCAAATACTCCCGGCTTTCTTCCTCGAAGAGATAGCCGGGTATGCGGGGATTCTCCCCCAGTAAGTCCCACTTGGCCATGTTCCGGTGCTGAAATACTCACTGCCCGGAGAAGTCTTGCTGACACATTACTCCAACTCCGGTAGTCCCTCCAGGCACCTCCACGGGATGCGGCGTCATGCTGTATCTGCGGCCAAATTTATGGAACGCAAAACGAAACGTATCCTTATCCCCCCACAACATTTGGTAATATTTTGCCGCCTGGAGATTCATCTCCAAAGCCAATTCTAACGGCTCTCGGTGCTGCTCCACGTTTACCAACATTTGCCCACTCTCGAACTCTCGCTCGTGCCGGAATGGAATCCCCATTTCACTCCAGATGGAATTCTCCGGCCCAGTGCGATATGAAATTGGCAAATCTGGCCAGAACACAGCCCCGGTATCCTTGAATTGAGCGCACTCTAAAAGATACTCGGGATTTCTGACAGGGAAGCTATCCGCATCCAATAGCAGTGTCTCGCGGAACCCACTGTTTAACAACGCCCACGGCTTCAACATCCACTGCCACAGCGCCCCTCGTGGAAGATCCTTTAACCGCTTAGGTTTCGCTAAGATCCGAACCTCCGCTTCATAGGGTTCAATCCATTTCGAAATCCGCAGATCTTTCTCCTCATCAAGCAACCAAATTTGGACTGGGAGGGTGCTGCCAATCTGTCGCAAAAGACGTAACACCACCCATGCGTTAGAAAAATATTTGTAGCCGCCTCCTATAATTGTGATTCCAGAATTGTTTTCTGTATTTTGCGCTATCCTCGCTGCTCCCATAATTATTCTCGGTTAAATAGACGATTAAGTTGATCATGAAATTCAATTTCATAAGTCTTAGCAGCCTCAAGCAAGGCAGTTCGGTTTTGAGGGCTAATTCCTCCTGCCCCGCTCAAGGTGGAATTACTGATTCCTCCTTTTTCTAATTTGTCTTCCAATAAGGAAAAATACATGCCTAAATACTTCCTTTTATCTCCAGATTTTGGCATATTATGTAACACATACTGCGCCGCCTGGATCGGATCTTTCTGAGTCCAGGCCACGACTAGTTCGAGTCCCATACGATTCTGCATAGTCGCGTCTTTTATCCCATTAATTAAGCTCGCGGTTTTCACGGGATCAGTCTGAGCACTTTCCAGAATATATCTTTCTGCGACTAAATTTCGCTGTGCAGGACCCGGCAGCTCAGCCGCTAGCTTTAGCGCCTCATCAGGATTAGACCTCATCATTTCTGAGTAGATGAGAGTTTGGGCTTTAGTGGCTTCTAAACTATTGGGTAATTGATTGGCCACCCTCAAGGCATCCTCTGGAGAGCGTTTGGCCATTTCCTGAAAAATGCTTGAGAATACTGAGCTCCGAATGAAGCCGTTGGGCATTTTAGAAATGATTTCCATCGCTAGATTTTGTCCCATAAGCTGACGGAAACGCTCCACTAGGGCTTCAACGACTTTCATCTGCATATTAAGAGAAATTTTGGTGCCGTTCTCTGCTACCCAAGTCAAAGCTGCGGACGGTGAGGTCTTAAGCCAAGCACTCATAATCGGGTCCATGATTCGGGTTCCATAGTCCTCATACGGTCCTATGCGCTTTTCTTTATCAATCAACTCAAACGCTTCTTTCATCGCATTTGCAGGATCAGTTCCGCCCGCTTTTTCCAGCAGTAATGCTTGGAGGGCAACCGTGTCTGAAACAGTTGCGGTAGCAGACATCGAGAGCGCGGAATGAAGTCCTACTTTAAAAAGTTCATCGGCAACTGCTATGCGGGCCGTTTTAACTTGTTCATCAGATCGAAGGTCTTTTAGCAGGGCGATGGCCCGCTGCGGGTTAGTTTCAGTGAGACGCGACAGCGCCAGACTGAGTGCCGGAAGCGCAAAATCAGGCGCCAGGTCGTCGCGTAAAAGCTGAATGGTCAACTCAGGCGCTCGATAAGCCAGAATCCCTAGGGATGCTTGGAGCATCTTATAATCGTCCAAAGTCCACGGACGTTTTTTAGCTAATGAAAGGATGAAACTCTTAATTTCCTGATCGTCCGCCGAGTTAAAAATCGGCTCTAAACCTTCCAGTTTTACACCGGCCAGCACAGCCTGCCATAGCTCATTTGCTTTGATCGGAATAGTGGCAACTGTTTGTGCGCGCAACTCCGTTTGGCTCGTTTTTCGAACCAGTGCTGAGGCGCTGAAATAGCAGGCCATGAAAGCCAAGATGAAAACTGCTGCTAATTTTAGATTGTTCACGGAACATTTGGTGCGGAGTAACCTGGAAATTTAGAGGCCGCTTGAGCGCGGAGTTCTGGTTGCTTGATCGCGTTTATCCAAGCCTCCGCTTCCGCTGGTGAATCTACTAAATTAGCGACTAATCCCAAAATCGCATGATCCCGTTCCGCTCCTTGCGGGATGGTATTGATCCAGTCTCCTGCGGCTCCGGTATCAGCTTGGGCCCAGGTATTTGCCAATGACTCATACCCATTCACCCGGGCTGGCGCGTCCGTGATGCTGGCTAAAAAATTCGACGCCCGTTCCGGGTTATTTCCTAACTGAACTAACGAACTGCAGATGTTCGTGATACCATTCCTGCGGACTTTTTCCGCTTCTGGTTCGCTAGGCGCAGCGGGGGAATTGAGCCAGTTTTGAACGTCCGCCAAATTACTTTCATCGGGCAACTGATGGCTCAGTAGAGACGTCAGTGCCTTGTAAGCATTGTCTCGGAGAGATCCGGGCAGTTTGTCCGCAGCTTCATAAGCCGTCTTCGCCCCTTCAGCCCCTTGAGTGTCAGCTAACATCGTTATGGCACTGAGCACTGCGGTTGGAGGGATATTTTTCACATTGCCGATATGAATGGCATCGACGATGGCATTTGGACTTATCATGGCTTTTCGGTTCCATAGCATGTCTTCCACTTGCTGTCGGTTTTCGCCCGAACCAGCGATTGTCAAGGTTCTAATTTCCTCGTCGGTAATGTCGGACGGCAATCTTTCAATCGTCTGGGCGAGCCTATCCGGTGGCACTTGACCACTTCGTAACCAAGCCTCCGCCACCCCTGAAAACCCTAGGCTTCTTCCCCAGGCTGTGAATACTTGAAGGTCAGAGTTCCAATCGGTTTTTTTTAAGAATGCCGTGGCTTTCGCAGGGTCTCTCTCAATTATCATCGCGATTGATCCCTCCATAGTTTCAGGAATGTCGATAGACGATTTTGGGATGCAGCTAAGAAACTCAGCAAACTGCCAGGGGTAACCCACCACAAAGCTCGAACGGCGTAGCGACCTAAGGCGTTCCTGTTGATCATGAGTGCTTAGTCTCAAAAACGGTTTTACTAGTAATGTTGGATGTTGTGATAAAATTTTGGCGGCTAACGTTAGTTTGGAATTTTTGTCAAGCTCGGTTTCAGGAGCCTCGAACACATCCAATGCATCTGACTCTAGATAAGTAGCACACGGTGGGACATTGACTTCTTTAAAGGTGTTGGAGAGACTTAAAACAAACTGATTGAGTAGAGGGTTTGCTGGCGAAATTTTGTCGCCGGCAAACCAGTGCAACAAAGACGCTGTAACACTATGATCGTCTAATTTTGATCCTACTAGCGAAGCATCTCTTGGCTTACTAGCAGCACGTGGATCACTCTGCACCTGAGGTGAGTGGACGGGGATTGGACTTGGATAGAACCCAGCCCAAAGCACCCCAGATGCGCATCCAAAAGTAGCCGCTAGAAGATGTTTTACATTCAATTCCTTTACGGAGTGCATTTTATTCCGGCACCCTGATCTGACGTGCAAAACGCGTTATACATCGTTATTGAATGCCCATCCGCTTGGCACTCACAAGAATAGTTGTAAAACTGTCCTCGTTGCGCAGAGGTGACGGTAGGGCCGCCTGATTGAGTAAAATCTTCTGTTTTGATAGCTTGGCAGGACGCATTGGTTCCAGCTTTAGTGCAGCTTGTGCCCGTTGCTAGGTCGCTGGTTGGTTTGTAGTTTAGTCCAGCCTGTGCCCCAACTAATCCACTGCCAAATGCCAGCGCAACGCCGCTACTTGTTTTCAAAAACCGTCGTCTTGTATTCATGATGTGTTATTTTGATTTAGGTTAGTTTGTCAGCACGCTGTTCATCGCCTACTCAAGAAATTTTTGGCGCACGACATATTGAGCTTGCCACGTCTCCCCCCCCCCCTGGCAAGATAAAAATGCATGAAAATAAAAAATAGTTTAGCCAATGTCAATGCTCCTGCACCTCAGGGGCAAAAGAAATCTCCAAACAGCGTCGTAAATCGTTCAGCATCAATGGGTTCGGTGGGTAAGGTCCAGCCGCCGTCGCGGGTGCAAGCTACCGTGGCTCCCAAAGGTAAGCGGGCGGGTAGCAACGGCGGCGGGACGCACGCCGCTCCCATTGCGCCTCGATTTATCATGCTAGGAGGGTTCCTTGGGGCGGGGAAGACGACTACGGTGCTACGGGTGGCGCAGTATTTCCAGAG
>JAYVOP010000234.1:0-5079 GCA_043757865.1 Verrucomicrobiales bacterium
ATAGACGCCCGCTAGGAAACTGAGGGGCAGGAAAATGGTGCTCAGCGCGGTCAGCACTTTCATGATTTCATTCATGCGCTGGGCGAGGTTGGCTTGGTAAAATTCCCGGATGGCGGTGATCGCTTCTCGCAGGTGATCGGCGGTTTCGATGGCGTGCCACGCGTGGTCGTAGAGATCCCGGATGTAGGGCTGGAGCGTGGGGGTGAGCAGCGGGCCCTCGTTCCGTTGCAGGGCTATGGCCACCTCTCGCATGGGGCGGATGGCGCGGTAGAGGAAATTTGTCTGTGCGCGGATGGCGTGGATTTGTTGCATGGTCACACTGCCATCATCTGCGGCTAACCGTTCATCGAGGGTGGAAATTTCGTCTTCGTAAAGGTCCAGCGCTAGCAGATAGTGATCCATCACCACATCCAGCAACGCCCACGCGAGATAGTCCACGCCAGAGGTGCGGAGCTTCCCTTTGCCATCTTGCAGGCGGGCGAACACGGGATCGAAGAGCGTAGTGGGGGCCTCGTGGAAACTGATGAGCACGCGCTCCGTGAGGATCATGGAGAACTGCTGCGCGTGGAATTTCTCTTCATTTCCTGTCAGGGTGATTTGCCGGGCGGTGATGAACAGGTAATCCCCAAAGTCGTCCACCTTCGGATGATGCTCGGTATTTAAAATGTCCTGCTGGATGAGCGGATGGATGTCGTAAGCGCTGAGCAGTTGATGGATTTTATCCGTGTCGTGCAGGCCCGTGACCATGATCCAGGTGGGGCTGTCCCGGCCCTCGAATTCCACGCACTGCTGTGGGCAGTCCGCATGGAGTTCGCGCACTTCCGCTGCGGAATAATCCGTGACGCGGAAGGTCACATTTTCCACCAAGCGCTCGCCCACGTAGGTGAGTTGGCCGGGGGCTTGGGCGGGCGGGCGGGGATCGGGATGACGGCGGAGCCAAGGGATGAGTCCAGACATATTTATGAGGTAGTTAGGAGGCCGCCGCAGGCAGGCGGATCAGGAGCGATTCGCGCGCGTCGGCTAGGCTGACATCGTAGCGTTTCCGCTCTAGGAAATAGCTCACCTTCTGATAGCCCGCCTCTTCTAGCAGGTCACAAGCGTAGGAGAAATCCGCACTAACGCGACGCGGCACATGCGAATCGCTGCCGAGCACCACGGGGATGCCGCGCGCGTGCATGAGTGCTAGCATCTGCGGGCCGGGATTCATCTCTGGGTATTTTTTATGCATCCCAGAGGTATTCAGTTCCATGGCCACGCCAGTCTTGGCGATGCGGTCTAGCGCTTCCTCAATGGAGTCTTGCAGACGCGCGAAATCGTATTGCTCAGGGTAGAAATTTTTCACCAAGTCCGGGTGGGCTAACGTGTCGAAGAGTCCCGTCTCGGCACTATCCGCCACGTGGCCGAAATACGTTTTATAGAATTCCATGACGTCGCCTTTCCAGAACCTCGCCTTGTATTCCGGGCTAAAGAAATGCACGGATCCGAGCACATGGCTGAACTCTGCTTGCTCGTTCAGTTGCTCCGCCCAAGTCTCCAGACCGGGAAAATAATCCGTCTCCATGCCCACGCGCACATCGAGCCGCCCCGTGTAGGCCGCAGCCGCACGCTCGATCATGCTGAGGTAGGTGGGGAATTCCTCTGGACTCATGCGTACCTCTGGCCACCAGCCCTTGGGCATGGGGCTATGGCAGGTGAAGACGATGCCCTTCAAGCCTCGTTGCAGGCCCATCTCAGCGTATTCTTCTGGCTCCCCTTCAGCGTGTTTGCAGAGGGGCGTGTGCATGTGGTTATCGTAGTAGAGCGGCTTCATGGCGGGGTGTATTGCAAAATGATGGCATCCTGGGCGGCTACTACCGCAGTAGTGGCCTTGAGCGGTGGACCTTCCGTGGGATGCTCCCGGAAGGCCTTGAGCAACATATCGTCCAGGAAGTTCATTTCCTTGTAAAGATTCACGAAGCCCGGCGTCACCTCCCGGCCCGGAACCTCTAGACTCTTCGTCTCGATCATCAGTCCGCTGCTCGGTTTCACCACGGGCTGACAGCGCACTTGGCCATTGAAATACCGCTGCTCTCCGATGCCATTCATCGGCCAACTCACATCCGCTAGCACGTGATCTGTGATCTGCTCCACGCGGAAATTTTGCCGGATGGATTCCAACGCCGGATCCGCAGACAGCAGCACATTCAGATCCGCCACGCTCAGCACTAACTCCGCCGCCTGCTTCGCCTCGATGGCTGCTGCATAAGCCGCCAACCGCTGCTGCACGGCGGGCAGCAACTCCTGGGCGTGCTCCGTCAGGGCTAGCGTGCGGGGCTTGGGATCAGTAAAGGAAGCCACATCCCGCCCTTGTTTAAAGAAGGCATACGTCATCCACGAGAGCAGCGCGATGATCGCAGTGCCCCCGATCGCCAACATCACACACCCAGCCCCTGGGGATGATGGAGCGATGGGCGTCTTCTGAGCAGGGGAGGGGGAAAAAGCATCGGCCATGCGCCAGAGTGGCGGCCTGCGGCCCGTGCGCAACTAAAGATGTGCTGCCCAGCCCGCAGCCGCGCCTCACCTTACCGGCCCCACCGTGATTCCTCTTGCCGCGTGGGCGGCGGAGTGATAGCTCCGGCCACTATGAAATTCTCCTGCCGCTTTCTGCTCACCCTGCTCAGCCTAACCTGCTTGCATCCCTGCCCCTTGCGGGCGGAGGAAAAGCCCGCGCCACCGGCGGCCAAGCCTGCCGCCGCAGAGGCCGCACTAGAGGAACCGACCACCGCCACGGCGGAGGAATACCTCCTCGCCAACCTCGGCGTCATTGATAACCTGGGTGCGGCGGCGGATGTGCTGGACACCGTGAAGGATCAGAAGACGGCCAAGATCGCCACGGCTAAGCTCACGAAGCTAACCGCCGAGCTGCGCGGGCTTTTAACGGAACTCAATGAGCTGGGCACGTTGCCCGAGGACGAGCAGAAAAAAGTGGACACGGACACCAAACTAACCAAGCGGGGCAGCAGTGCGGCAGAGCATTTCCAAACGGCTAGTAACACCCTGGCCAAGCTGGAGGATGCGGAAGTCATCCAGATCCTCAAAGCCCCGCTCCAGGCCTACGTGGCGCTGGTGCAATCCGAGGGGAAAGACGAAACGGAGGAGCCGGACAGCGATGCTCCCAAAGCTCCCGCCACCGCCGCCCAGGCCATCCGTCTGAGCATGAGCATCCTGGATAACATGGAACAAGCCGCCGAGGTGCTAGAGGCCATTACCGACACCGCCACCGCCCAGAAGGCCATCCCTACGCTGACGCAGGTGACGGCAGAGTTAAAGGTCATCGTCAAAAAAGCCCACAGTCTAGGCGAGCTTTCCCCGGCGGATAAGAAGCTCCTTGAAAATGATAGTAAGTTAAGCTCGCGCGGGCAGAGCGTAGGCGCGCGCTTTGAAAAAGCCGCCCAAGCGATGGGCAATTTAGCTGACAAAGACGCCGCCCCCACGGTGGCTCCCGCCCTCAAAGCCTACGGCCGCGTGGCCCAAACCATCAGCGGGAAATAAGCATCGCCATGATTAAACACACCCTTCTCTACTGCGCATGGCCACTGCTGGCCCTGGCGGATGGCCCGGCGGATAATCAAGCGGCCACGGTGCGGCGCATCCCCCCGGCGGGCGTGCCCATTTCTGCGGAGCAGCGCAGCACCCTCACGGCGGAATTAGCCAAGCTGGATGCGGCCATCCTCACGGCTAGTCAGGCTCCGCACTGTTTGAAGGCCCACCTGCCAGATGTGCAGATCTTCGCCAAGGCCGTGGATTGGGCGTTGCGTTATGATGAGTTTTTCAATCCTAAGCAGGTCGAGACCGCCCAGGAGTTAGTCAAAGAAGGTCTCGTGCGGGCCGCCGCGTTAGGCCAAGGGCAGGCTCCGTGGCGCAGCGCCAAGGGTTTGGTGGTGCAGGGGTATCGCTCGCGGATTGATGGCAGCGTGCAGCCGTATGGCTTGGTGATTCCTGCGGCGGGCCGTGCGGCGGGCGCGCTCCAGGCTTGGTTCCACGGGCGGGGCGAGACATTGAGTGAGCTGGATTTTATCTCCCAGCGACTACACAGTGCGGGGGAATTCTCCCCTGCAGATGCCACCGTGCTGCATCCTTATGGGCGGTATTGTAATGGGCAACGATTCGCAGGCGAGACGGATTTCTTTGAAGCCCTAGCGGATGCGCAGAGTGAGCCGTCCGTGCCGCAAGACCGCCCGTTGGTGGTGCGCGGGTTCTCGTTAGGTGGGGCCGCCTGCTGGCACATCGGCACGCATCACGCTGGGCAATGGAAGGTGGTGAATCCAGGCGCGGGCTTCTCTGAAACGGAGCTTTTCCTCAATAAATTCCAAGGAGAAACGCTCCAGCCCGCTTGGTATGAACGCAAACTCTGGAACTGGTATGACTCCACCACGTATGCCGCTAACCTGTATAATACCAGCATCGTGGCTTACAGCGGAGAGATCGATAAACAGAAGCAAGCCGCCGATCTGATGACCGCAGCCATGGCCAAGGAAGGCCTCACACTACAGCACATCATCGGCCCGCAGACCGCCCACAAGTATGAGGCGAAGGCCAAGGAGGAAGTCAGCGGTATTGTGAAATCCCTCACGGAGGCCCCCGCCGATCCTGCGCCTCCGCTGCTGAAGTTCGTCACCTACACTTTAAAATACGATCAAGTCTCCTGGGTGCGCGCAGAGGCCCTGCGGGAGCACTGGGCAGAGGCCCGCGTGGAGGCGAAGTTAGGCGCAGACGGCGTTTACCACGTCACCACGCAGAACCTCACCCAGCTCACGCTTAAAATGCCCTTTGCCAAAAAAGGCATCACGTTAGACGGCCAGCCCCTCGCCCTGAAGTCCCCGCAGACCTTCGCCCTGGTGGACAAGACCTGGGCCGCCCCCGCCGCCCCCGCGCCCGGCTTACGGAAAATCCATAACCTCCAAGGCCCCGTGGATGATGCCTTCATGGAGGCCTTCCTCTTCGTGCGCCCGACCGGCCCACCCCAGCATCCCGCCGTGGGGGCGTGGGTGCAGGCAGAGCTAGCGCGGGCGGTCACCCAGTGGCGGCAGCAGTATCGGG